>SUVM01000020.1 GCA_015062015.1 Akkermansiaceae bacterium
CCTAACAGGCAGATGGAGGCGCGCATTTTGCGCACTTGCTCGTATGAGGCAGAGCTGCTGATGCCATCCGGAGATTCGATGCGTACTGTGCCGCTGGAGCGTTCTACGGAGGCACCTAATTGGCTCAGAATCTGAATCATATAGTTGGTGTCGGATACATCCGGCACGCGCGAGATTCTTACGGGTTCATCCGTCAGCAGAGCTGCTGCAAGAATGGGAAGGGAGGCATTTTTTGAACCGCTGATGTTAACGGTTCCGCGGAGTCGTTGTCCACCTTCTACAATAAGCTTGTCCATAGTTGAAATACGAGTGAATGTTGCGCTGTGGTAATTCTAGCAGATGCGGCTAAAAAAGCAAGAGATAAGTGATGACTTTTGCAAGTATCTTTGCGTTCTGCCGACTCTTTGTATAACTGTACGTTGCTTTTTTGTGCTTTTTTGCAGTTTTTTTCAAATTTTGTAAGAAAAAGTAAAATAATTTGCCCGGATTCGGGGGTGTGGGCAAGATTTTGGCTGTACAGCAGGTAGGGGATGTGGTAGATTTCTACAATCATTTATTCTGAATTATGAAAAAAATTAATTTGTTGGCAATGGGGGTGGTGCTGCTCTCCGGGTTGACATCTTGCCACTGGGCAACGATGGAAAGCCGTTTGGCAGAGCGAGTAGACGGGTCTTCTAACGAATATAAAATTTTGGCAACACAGTGCCCGATGGGGGGTATTACAGAGTATACAACGACATCCGGCAAGAAAATCTATGTGCAACAAAGCCGGGTGTATGCGGAGTCTGTTGCCGGGGCTCTGTTTGCCTTCGGTAGCGTAGAGGATACGCATTTTACCGTGGGTAAGGGTACGGCCGCCAAGCGTATGGACCCCATAGAGCGCTATGTGGTAATTGGTTATAATGATTTGGTGTACAGTGGTGTTACACCGCCTGCGCCGGAGTACCGCCACCCCATGGGAGAAAAAACAATGTTGTGGCGTAAATGGGAGGAAGCCGTGCAGGCCTCTGCCGACCCGGGCTTGCAATTAGCAACAGCCAGAGTAATACCCGTACCCCCGGGTACGGAGAATGACCCGGTGGCGTGGGAGGTATTTAACGATGCCCGGCCGGAGCCCCGCGCCGTTACAAAGTATTTTTATGCACCGGCGGCCTCTTTGGCAGATGTGCCGTTAAGTATTTTGGGCTCTGCAATTTATTTGCCTTATTACAACATTAGCCGCTGGATAGCATCGTTGAAAGATTAACCCTGCGTTTCTTGCCCGATTGCGCCGTATATGCCATGCTTTTTTCTTGCAAATAAGACAAATGGTGGTATTTTAGGCACGTGCACCGGCACGGGTGCAGAATGATTTTAACTCTAACACAATAAAACAATGGAGATACTTCATGATAAGGACGCCGATGTGAGCGTTCTCAATGGTAAGACTGTGGCCGTTATCGGTTATGGTGCTCAAGGTCGCGCTCAGGCACTTTGCATGCGAGACAGCGGCGTGCACGTTATCATCGGCATTCGCCCCGGCAAGAGCTGGGATGCTGCCGTGCAGGATGGTTTTGAGGTGATGAGCGTGGCAGATGCCGCTAAGACCGCCGATATCATCCATATTCTGTTGCCGGATGAAATGCATGGGTCCGTCTATGCAGAGCAAATTAAGCCCGGTTTGAGTGCCGGTAAGACTTTGTGCTGTTCTCACGGCTTTGCTTATGTGTTTAAAACCATAGAGCCGCCGGCAGATGTGGACGTCATCATGGTTGCCCCGAAGGGGCCGGGTACAGAGGTTCGCCGCGTATTTGAGGAAGGCTTTGGTTGCCCCGGGCTTATTGCCGTGTTCCAGAATCCCACCGGCAATGCCAAGAACGTGGCTTTGGCCATGGCCAAGGCAGAGGGGCTTACCCGCGGCGGCGTATTGGAGTGCACCATGCAGCAAGAAACGTACGAAGACCTCTTTGGTGAGCAAAACGTACTTTGCGGTGGGTTGGTGGACCTCATGAAGTATGGGTTCGAGACACTTATCGAGGCCGGCTACCCCGCCGAAATGGCTTACTTTGAGTGCGTGCACGAGGCCAAGCTTATTGTGGATATTATCTACAACAAGGGTATTCAGGCCATGAACGGTGTGATTTCTAACACCGCCGAGTTTGGTGAGTACTATAACGGCCCGCAAATCCTTGGCCCGGAGGTTAAGGAGAAGATGAAAGAGAGCCTTAAGCGCATTGAGAGCGGCGAGTTTGCCCGTGTATGGTTGGCAGAGGCCGCAGCCGGTGCGCCTAACCTGTTGGCTAAGCGCGCAGCTCTTGCCGAGCACCCGGTAGAGGTTGTGGGCAGCAAGATTCGGGCTCTTTTTGAGCGTAACTAATTTTAATAGATTGCACGATGCAATTCCGGGCGGCTCTCACTTCCTTGTGGGAGCCGCTTTTGAATCAGTAAGCCACCTCTTTTTTTTCATGATGAATGCCGTAAACATTTCACAAGCTAAGGTGTATCTTTCCGGACGCGAAATTTTGCATAATATCAACTGGCAGGTTAAACGCGGCGAGCGCTGTTTTATCCTCGGGGCTAACGGTGCCGGTAAAACGACACTTGTGCGAATGCTCATGGGTTACGCCTGGCCGGTGTTCGGGGCCACGGTAGAGGTGCTCGGCCGGCGCTTCGGTACGGTGAACTTGCAAGAGCTCCGTAAACGTATTGCTTGGGTAAGCCCGCTGATGCACCAGTGGTTGGGAGAGCGCGAATGGACCGGGCGGGAAATGGTGCTCTCCGGGCCGGATGCCACCATCGGCCTGTACCGAGAGGCCACCCCGGATGAAGAGGCGCGTGCCGCCGCCCTGATGGAATCCTTGCGCGCTTCTCACCTTATGGAGCGCAAAGTGCATACCATGAGCAGCGGAGAACAGGTGAAAGTCCTGATTGCTCGCGCGCTGATGACGCGCCCCGAGCTCATGATTCTCGATGAACCCAGTGTTTACCTCGATATCGCCGGGCGCGAGTTCCTGCTTCATACCATAGATGAGTTGGCGGCTGCTCACCCGCAGTTGACGATTATTTTTATTACCCAGAGAATAGAAGACATCCTCCCCACATTTAATCGCGGTATGATTTTACGGCAAGGAGATATTCTGGCCTACGGCTCTCGGGAGCAGGTCCTGACCGAAGAGAATCTGCGCCGTGCGTTTGATTTGGATATACGCCTCATCCATGCCCGCAACGGACGCCTCTGGACCGTCATCGAATAAAAAAACAAACAAAGACAAATGCGAATAAAGCATAATTTTTCTTGACTTAGTTACTTTGTTTGTTTATAATGATGCTCAACAAAGGAAAGGAGCATCATTATGGCTATCAAAGTATTTATCAGCAGCGTACAGTCAGAGTTCAGCGCAGAGCGTAAACAGCTTTTTGACTATATTCGCGAAGATGCTTTATTAGGGGGCTTCTTTGAGCCCTACATCTTTGAAGAAACGCCTGCCATGGGGGTCTCTCCGGCGTATGCGTATCTGAACGAAGTGAAAAATTGCGATATTTACATCGGCTTGTACGGTTTGCGCTACGGATATGAAGATGCAGAAGGAATTTCCCCCACCGAGAGAGAGTACGACATGGCCACCGCTTGCCATAAACTGCGCCTCATCTTTATTACAACCCCGAGCGTCAACCAAAAACGCCATCCCAAGCAACAAGCCCTGATAGAAAAAGCCGAACAAAGTGTTATACGCAGATGCTTTGCAGATTATCATGAATTGAGAGACTCTGTTTATAGCGCCCTTGTTCGTTTTCTGATCGAAAAGAGCTATATTCGCAAAACTTCGTTCGATGATGCCATTTGTCACAAGGCGAGCATGGACGATATAGACCAAGACAAGGTGATACAATTTGTGAAAAGGGCACACGCCTATCGGCTGATGCCGTTGTCTCTGGCATCCGGCACGGAAAATCTGTTTACTCACTTGAGCCTTATGACTCAGAGCGGTAAACTTACCAATGCTGCCATATTGTTGTTCGGGAAGCGTCCGCAGGATTTTTTCCCGACGGCTGTGATGAAGTGTGCTCTTTTTTACGGGACTCGTATCAGCAAGCCGATGGTGTCTCAGCAAATCTTTGGCGGAACTTTGTTCGAGATGGTGGATAAAGCCCTGGACTTTGTGATGTCTCGGTTAGATTCTTATGTAGGCACACGAGAAAGATCGAATATTGCCCCGGTTAAGGTGGAAATACCGCAAGATGTTGTGGCGGAGGCTATAGTGAATGCCGTTGTGCATAGGGATTATACCAGTAATGCGGGGGTACAGGTGATGGTTTTTAGTGATCGCGTAGAAATATGGAACCCCGGCCAGCTCCCGTACGGACTTAGCCCGGACCGCCTGAGCAGCCAACATTATTCCGTGCCGTATAACCCCAAACTGGCGCACGTTGCTTACCTTGCCGGTTATATCGAACAGATGGGAACCGGCACCACCGATATGGTGGAAAAATGCTTGGATTGGGGCTTGAGAAAACCTTTGTATGCTCAGGAAGAATGCTTTAAAGTAACTCTTTGGAGACGGGATAGAGACGATGACGACGAGATGATTTTTTACGTTGGCGAAAGCGATGATGAAGTTTATTACGAATGGGAGAAAAAACAGAAACAGGCAAATAAAGAGTTTGCGAATACAGCTAGTAAAACAAACAAAGTAAACCGAGTAAACAAACAAAGCAAGCAAAGCGTCTTAGCCAAGCAAGATGCCGTAGTGGCATTTTGTTCTGTGCCGCGTTCCAGCATGGAAATCATGCAGCACATAGGGGTTACCCGCCAAACCCGCACCGTGAATCTGTACATAGGAGCCCTGATAGAGCAGGGGCGTTTGCAGGCACTAATCCCCGGTAAGCCCAATAGCCCGAAACAGCGTTATATTGCAGTGTTTAATAATTGATGGGGTTCCCGTTGCGTTCTTTTAAGCCGCGTTGCATGTTGGCATACATACGCTTACCTTGGGCAGATGCTTTGCCCTCCGGTGAAAAGCTGGCGTGGTGCGTATTCCAGTGTGTGTCGGAGCGTACGCTGGCCCAATGCTCTATGGGGTAGGGGTGGCCTACGGGGTATACCTCTTCCAGCCATGCGGTGGTTTCGGGGCGGTCTTGCCACGCGTCGTGTAAAAAGTCGTCCGGGTAGAGGGTGAGGAGTCTGCCGGCTTTTTTCCAGGCATCCAGTATAATGCAGTGCGGCCAAGCTGCGCTTGCGGGGGTTATGTAAACGCCGTTGTGCTCGTGGTCGGCATCTTCGCGGTTGCGTACGCAGCAGCCAACCCGAAAATAGGTAAGCGGGAAGCGGCGCAATTCTCGGAACAAATCGTGCTGGTAATGCCAGCAGAGCCCGCGCTCCAATGAGTCCGGGCCGTAGGAGTTTACCAAATGGTTGTTGCGCCAGGCCGGCCAGCGTTTGGGGTTATTAATGCGGCCAATGGCTGCAGAGGCTTTGTAGGCGGTGTCTGCCAGTAAGCGGGCTTCTGCTTGCGCTTGTGGGAGCTGTTGTTGCTCTTGGGGCAAGAGTTGCAGTAGATGCTGCGCCAGCTCTGTACGCTTGGCAACAATGGGGGCGGACTCTGCGTAGCCGATAGGCGGTGGTGTTTGCCGGCAAGCGGGGCACGCCAGTATGCCTATTGCCAAGAAGCTAATGCAGAGGCGTTTCATGAAAAGCCGGTGGTGGGGGTGGGCAAATTAATACCGGAAAGCGGTATTCGGGTGTTGTTTGCTGCCTTCCGTAATGTTGTGTAGCATATCGCCGTATTGTGCGCTAAACCAAGTGCCGGGCCACCAAGAGTCTTGGTAGTGACCGGGCATGCCGAATACGGCAAACTCGTACCACCTGCGGTCAGCTCGCACATGCATCCAGTGTTCCATGGGCATATTGTGTCCCTCGGGGTAAATGTCATTAAGCAGTACGGCTGTATAGTCGCGCTCTTGCCAGCGGTCCGGGCGTAAACTCCAAGCGTCAAATGCCTGCAAACGGCCATTCCACGGCCAGCCGTCCAGTACCCAGGCGGTGGGCCAACCACTGTGTTTAGGGTATACAAATACGCAGTTGTGTTCGCTGCGCTTGCCTTGGTCTCTTACGCAGCAGCCTAAAGAATAGTAGGTAAGTTTTTTGCGGCGAAGCTCGCGGTATAAATCATGCTGGTATTGCCAGCATAAACCGCGGTTTTGCAGGCGCGAGTTTACTAAATAGTTGCCTGCCCAGCCCGGAAAATTGGAGTCGTATTGCCGCGCAATGGCTGCTGCGGCTTTGTATGCTGTGTCTGCAATCCACTGCGCTTCTTCGCGGGCGGCTGTTTCTTGGCGCATATTTTCGGGCAGCATGAGCAAGAGGTTTTCTTTCAGCGAGGCGCGCCGTTGTAAGATAAGCTCGGTTTCTGCGTACTCCGGTGGTGGGGGGTAACACCCACTTAAGCTCACCCCTATCAGGGCAGCAGCGGCAAACCGTAGTATGGCTTTCGTTTTCTTGTTCATGCGGCTGCGCATTCTATCACGATGCCCGGGCGATGGCAAGAGATTCTTGTGCCTTTTGCCGGCTTTATTCCGACATACACAAAGCGCAGCAAAACAGCCGCTGCCTTGCGACAGCGGCTGTTTTGGGTTCTATCTGTTGAAAAAAATCTGTTGTTGCCGGCAGGGCGTATTAGGCCTCGGGAGCAACATTGACGCGGCGACCTTCGCGATCGAAGAATACGCGGCCGTCTACCAAAGAGAAGATGGTGTAATCGCGCCCCATGCCTACACCCTTGCCGGGCTTGAACTTGGTGCCACGCTGGCGTACGATGATGTTACCTGCGATAACGGCCTGACCGCCAAACTTTTTAACGCCGAGGCGCTTGCTGCGGGAATCGCGACCGTTGCGTACGGAACCTTGACCTTTCTTATGTGCCATGACTAGTAAGAATCTATTGGGTTAGTGGTTAATAATCAGGCGTTGATAGCGGTAATCTCTACCTTGGTGAGAGCGGCGCGGAAGCCCTTCTTCTTGTGGAAACCCTTACGGCGCTTAAACTTGAAGGCGATGCCTTTAGCACCACGAGCCTCTGCGTCGAGCACCTTGGCCGTTACTGTTGCACCGGCAACCGTGGGGGTGCCTACCTTGGTGGTGTCGCCATCTTCTACCAAAAGAACTTGGTCGAACGTGGCCTCACCGTCGTTCACCAGCCCGGAGATACGGTCCACGGTGAGCACGTCACCTACCGTTACTCGGTACTGCTTGTTGCCGGAAGTGATAACTGCGTATGCCATAATTTTTCGAATTTTAAGATTGCACCCGTTCGTGCGGGCTGGCACATTATATACATGTTACGCCTTTTGGCAAGTCTAAAATTAAAATTTTTTCAATTTTTTTATAAAAATGCGTAAAATTTTCAACAATGGGCCTGTTTTGGTAGAGTCTGAGGCCGGCATGGTAGCTTTGGGGCGCAAGATTGCAGCCACACTTAACGGTGGGGAGGTGTTGGGATTAGTGGGCGATTTGGGTGCCGGTAAAACACATTTGGTGCAAGGTATTTTGGAGGGGTTGGGGGCATCTGCTCCGGCGGCAAGTCCTACGTTTTCTTTGGTTCATGAGCATACGGACGGGCGGTTGGCTGCAGCGCATTTCGATTTTTACCGCATGAAGAGCCCGGAGGAAGCGTTTGGTATGGGGTGGGATGAGTATTTGGCCGGTGGCAATGTGTTGTTGGTAGAGTGGGCAGACCGTTTTGACGGTATGCTGATGCCGCAGGATACGCATTGGCTGGTTTTGCGCCATGTTAGTGCTACCGAGAGGACGGTTTCTTTAGCCGGTTAGGCATCGGTAAGCATAAAACAACTCCGGTTTCAGGCGGGGCTTGCCCAAAACCGGAGGTTGAGTGGGTGGATGGGGAGGGGAGGAGGTGTTTTAATGTTGAGTTGGTGCCGTGGTGGCGGGGGCTTGGGGCATGGCTTTGCGCAGTAGTTTAGCGCATGCCGTGTGGCCGTATACCTCGGCATGTTGCAAGGGGGTAAGTTTGTTGGAGTCTTGCGCGGCAGGGTTTGCCCCGGCTTCCAGCAACAGTTTCACGGCTTCTGTATGCCCGTGTGCAGCTGCTTCGTGCAGTGGTGTTTCGCCGAATTTGTTGCCGGCGCTCGGGTTTGCCTTAGCCATCAGCAACATGGAAATGACTTTGGTGTGCCCGTTGGCGGCTGCCCATGCTAAGGGGGTGGCTCCGTAGATTTCCGTGGCTGCTACATCTGCCCCGGCGTTGATGAGGTGCGCCACACAGATGCTGTGCCCGTTGGTTGCAGCGTTGTGCAGCGGCGTGTTGCCGTAGGAGTCTTTCTCGTTCAGTTTTGCTTTGGCCGCCAGCAAGAGCTGCAGGGACCCCGCATCGCCGTTCATGGCTGCTTCGTGCAGGGCTGTGGAGCCTATTTTGTTGTGCATGTTGGGGTCTGCCCCCAGCTCTAACAATTTGGCCACGCATGTTTCGTGGGCAAACTCCGCTGCGATGATGAGGGCCGTGTTGCCCTCGCCGTCTCGGCGGTCCACCGAACCCCCGGACTTAATATAATACTCCAATACATTCGCATCGCCGATGATGGCGGCCGTAATAGCATCGTGCACAGCCCCGGCTGCCGTAAGAGCTTTTACGCATTCTGTATTGCCTTTGCGGGCTACCCAAAGCAGGGGAGATTTCCCGTCATCATCCGTACTGCGTACATCGGAGCCGGCGGCAATAAGTGCCAAGGCACACTCGGTATGCCCCATTTTGGCGGCTACGAATAGAGCTGTTTCGCCATCGCGGTTTTGCGTTTGCACATCTGCTCCGTGCCCGATGAGGACTTGAATGCAGGCAATGTGCCCCTCTTGCGCGGCTGCATGCAGAGCGGTGCCGCGTGTGCGGTAGTCTCTGGCATTGACGTCTGCCCCGGCGGCAAGTAATGTTTGCATGGTAACATCGTTGCCGGTGTACGCGGCTGCAACTAAGGTGCTGTTGAAGTTTTTGCGCTGGATGCCGGCTTGTTCCAGCGCGGCAATGGCAGATTCGTCCGGTTGTGGGGGAGCCGGTATGGCAGCTTCTGCTTCTTCGGCATCGGGCAGAGGCGTTGTTGTGGGCGGGGCCGCTTGTTGGGCCAAAAGCAGTGGTGCGCAGCTAAACGCTGCGCCAAAGGCGGTAAGTTTGTGTGAGAGTTTCATGTGGTGTCTCCTTTTTTTTGAAGATCATACAAACGCCGGTGGCGGAACTTATACAGACTACTACCAGTATAGTTGCTAAATGGCAGGAGTCAAGAAAAAACGGGGAAAGAGCCCGTATTTTTCGTATTAATGGGCAGATAGGCAGAGCCGCATCGCCTTTTTTTCCTCGGTTGAGGCATAGAGCTTGTAGATGATAAGGATGTAGCAGGGGAGAAATGCCATACATTTGATCAGTAATCCCCATATATGGCCACCGGGTATCAGGAGGTTGAGCCCCATGCATATACCACTGCAAACGGCGGTGGCGGGTAAGGCTCTACGGAATGTTTGCCGATAAAAATACCCGACACGGAGCCCCAGACCACGGTAATGGATGCCGTTGAGCATGGCCAGTTGAATCAGTATAGAAACTGCTGCCCACCCTGCCTGTGCGCCTATGCCCCAATATTTACAGACAAAGTAGCTCACGCTGATGAAGAGCAAGCTGTTAAAGCCGGTAATAAGTACGCGTTGGCGCAGGGCATCTCTTGCCTGCGAGATTTGCCACCCCAGTGCTTGCACCAGCCCGAAAGTTTGTGGTACCATCAGGCATAGGCATATGTGGTAGCTCAGCTCGGCATCGGCCCCGGGTATGTGCCCAATCCATAGCCGGTAAAACTCTTGCCCGAAAAATAACATGCCCAGCAGAAATCCGCCCAAAATCATCCATTGTATGCGCCCCAGCTGCACCATGGCCTCTGTTTGTTCCTGTGCATCGGCCCCGCGTGCAACCATGTGTACCACGCGCGGTAAGAATAGGGAGGATATGGCCCCAGCCAGCATAAAATAGTGGCCGTAAATCAGTAACCCGTTGGTGTATACGCCGGCATGAGTTGCACCCTGCGTTATGGCAACAATGTAGTTGCCGGTGCCGGCATTAAGCATGTTAATGAGCTGGTTGAGGAACATCCAAAATGAAAATATAAAGATGCCCTTGCACATTTGTGCGGACCACCCTCCGATGCTTATTCGTGCTTTAAGCCCGATAAAACAGTACCCTACATGGCAGAGCAGGGCAATAATGCCCGTGCCAATGCTCAGCCCAATGAGTGCCACAGAGCGCATGCCCAGCCATAGCAACAGTAAGGTGCCTAATGCATTCGTGGCAGATGTTGCCACTGTAATCACCCCGGGTATGGTGAACTTTTGCTCTGCATCCGCTACGCCCAATAAGCTCCGGGCCGGAAACATGAGTGCCGCATTGAACAGGCTCATTAGGTATAAGGGGCGGTAGAGGGCTAACTCTTGCTCGTTAAAACGGCGGAATATGGCTCCCAGCCACGGGTATAGACAAAGCCCCACTATTAAAATCACCAAACCGATGACGGTGTATAGGCTTACTATATTGCCCAAAAAACGCGCGGCCCCGGCTTCGTCATTCCTCCCCCGGTATTCGCTGAGAAACTTAGTGGTAGTCGTACGCCCTAAATCGCTCATATACAAGCGTACCATAATGGTGCCGGCCAGCATGTATACGCCGTATTCCGCTGCCCCTAAAGACCCCATAATCAATGGGGTGAGCAATAGAGGAATGCCTATCTGCAGAACCAACTGCGTATAGTTCAAAATGGCTCCTCGTCGTATCTCCGTCATGGTGGCTTGCTGTATTGTGCGGCTATTGCCCCTGTTTGTCAAGTTTTTGCCATGTAATACCTTTGGGGGAAAATGGTATAGAATCTGTTAAAAAATTAAAGTAAACTCTAGCTTATCTTCGGTTTCTGCTTGACCGGCAGCCGAAGATAAGCTAGTATAACAGTTGCAGAGACCCTGCGCAGAAAACAAATATGAAAGCCGTAATACTATTCCCCGGACAAGGTGCCCAGAAAGTGGGCATGGGTAAGGACCTGTACGATACATACCCCGCTGCACGCGAGATGATGGACAAGGCAGATGCCGCCTTGGGCTATTCTCTTACGGAGGTAATGTTTAACGGGCCGGATGCCGAATTGACACGCACCTGCAACTGCCAGCCTGCCCTTTATTTGCACGGCTTGGCACTGTACGAGGTACTGCGCAGTAAGGTGGAGATAGAGCCTGTGGCGGCTGCCGGGCTCAGCTTGGGCGAGTTTACCGCACATGCCGCAGCCGGTACATTCGGTATGGAAGAAGGTCTGAAGCTGGTGCAGAAACGCGGTGCCTATATGGAGGAGGCATGTGCCGCTGCCCCCAGCACCATGGCTGCGATGATTGGCGGTAACGACGAAGCTGTGGAAAAGCTTGCCGCCGAGTGCGATATCGATGTGGCCAACTTCAACTGCCCGGGGCAAACCGTGGTGTCCGGCTCTGTGGAAGGGGTGGATAAAGCCGTGGCCGGAGCCAAGGCTGCTGGTTTTAAGCTCGCGAAAAAACTTAACGTCGCCGGGGCTTACCATAGCCGTTTCATGAAGAGTGCGCAAGAGAAATTGTTGCCCGAGCTGCAGGCGGTGCCTATGCAGACCCCGGTTTGCCCGGTATATTGCAACTACGAGGCGCGCCCGGTAGACGGTGCGGATGATGTGCGCGCCATGTTGGGGGCCCAAGTTTGTGGCTCTGTGCGTTGGGCTGCCTCTATGCAGGACCTCGTTGCCAAGGGGTGCAAGCTCTTTATCGAAATGGGCCCCGGCAAAACCCTTGCCGGTATGATGGCTCGCATCTCTAAAGAAGTCACCGTTATCTCTATAGAAGACGTTGCTTCTCTGGAGGCTGCGGTCGAGACGCTCAAGACGCTCTGATAGATTAAAATATTTCCGTTTTTTCAAAAAAATGCTTCCTTCTTGCTTGCAGGAAGCATTTTTTTGTGCATATAATACAAGGTGCCTTTTTGCGTGCAAACAAATGCTATCGGAAAATAGAGGGTGTAAAATCCTCGCCTATACAATATGTTGTATGGTTCCAAAAAAACTTATAGAAAATCTGGTGATTTCGCATTTTTTTCTTGCAAGAAGGTAAAAAGTAGGTAAAATGGCAACAAACAAAGGAGCAACCATGAAAATTGCATTAGCTAAACAAATACTGCTCGATGGGTTAAACAAGGTGGCGGGCGTGGTATCCACGCGCCCGAGCATGCCCATTCTTTCTAATGTCTTATTAGAAGCCGCAGACGGCGAGCTGAAACTGACCACCACCAACATGGAGTTGACAATATTGGCTAAGGTGCCGTGTTTCGTGGATTCTCCCGGAGCTATCACCCTGCCGGCAAAGAAACTCCAGAGCATTATCCGCGAGTTGAGAGACGGCGAAGTGTGCATCGACACCAAGGGCAATGTCGCTACGATTCGTTGCAACCGTGCTCAGTTTAAACTTAACGGCATGGCCGCAGAGGAGTTCCCCAGCCTGCCGGTATTCCGCGAGGCGCGCGAGTTTAAGGTGCCGCAGGCCATGCTGAACCGTGGTTTCCGCTATACGGAGTTTGCTATTTCCAACGACAACACGCGCTACCTGCTCAACGGTATATACACCTGCTTCCAGGATGGCAAGCTTACTCTGGTTGCAACGGATGGTCGCCGCTTGGCATTATTTGAGAACGAGCTCGAGTTCCCCGAGTCTCAGCAAGTCTCTATTGATATTCCGAGCCGTGCCGTGGCAGAGGTGCATCGCTTGCTGGGCGATGCGGGCGATGTGATGGTGCGCATTACGAATAACTTGGCTTCTTTCGACTTTGGAGACACCTTGCTTGTAACCAAGCTTATCGACGGTAACTACCCCAACTACCGTCAGGTAATACCCAGCCGTTATAACGAGCGCATCGTGATGTCTGCTGCAGAGCTGAACGAAACCGTACGCCGCGTGGCTCTGTTGTCTGCCGAGAAAACCAATACCGTGCGTTTCCGCTTTGCTCCCGGGGTGATGGAGGTGCTCTCCAGCGCTGCTAATTTGGGCGAAGCCAATGAAGAAGTGCCGATTGATTATGACGGACGCGAGATTTCCATCACCTTCAACGCAGATTACATTTTGGCCCCGCTTAAGGCCGTGGGCGATGGCGAGATTGCTCTCGACCTTATAGACTCTTCCAGCCCCGGTGTCATGCGCGTGGCAGATGAGTTCTTGTATGTGCTCATGCCCATGCACCTCAATTAATAAGGGCTGTTCCTATTTCTGACAGGGGTTTGGGGAGAGAGTTGGCTGTGCAGGCCGGCTCTCTCCCCGTTAAATTTGTCAGGTTTCAAGTATATATTTAAGCCCGGCGGCGGTTATTTTTCTTCGGAGTAGGCGCGTGCGTTGGCTTGGCGCAAGAGGTTTTCGCAATCGGTATGTTTGAATTCGATGGCGAGGTCGAGGGCGGAGCGTCCGCGGTGGTCTCGGCTATTGAGGTCGACTTTCACTTCAATCAATTGTTTCACCACCTCTGTTTGTCCGTGCATGGCAGCATGGTGCAGGGGTGTCATGCTCAGTTGGTCTCGCTCGGAGAAGAGGTGATTTTGTGCGGTGAGCAGTACCATGACGGGTATTTTGCCATGAGCGGCCGCAACGTGCATGGCGTTTTCGCCGTTGTCGTTTTCGGCAAAGGTATCCAAGTCTTCCCGTTGCAGCAGTTCCTGGCATTCTGCATTACTGCAACCACGAATCATAGCATGCAGGAACGGTTCTTTAGCGGATTTACTGTTAATATCTGCCCCACGCTCGTATAAGACATGGAGCATTTTGATATCGCCCTTTTCTGCTGCGATATGCAGGAGTGTTTTATCGTGTTTGTCTCGGCTGTTGACATCAGCCCCGGCATCGAGTATGAATTGCAGGCATTCGATATGGCCTTTTTTGGCGGCCATCGTCACGGGGGTGTCGTCCAGATAATAGACGGAGAGGTCGGCCCCGGCGGCCAGCAGGGTACGCACAAATGAGGCTTTGTTGTTGATGGTAGCCAGCATCAGCGGGGTCATGTTCTGATGGTCGGTGGTGTTGGGGTTGGCATGGGCTTCCAGCAGGCGTTTCAGGCAGGTAACCTGCCGAGCCTGAGCCGCAAGATGAACGGCGGTTTGTCCTTCGTCGTTGCGGTATTCCGTGCGGGCTCCTACGTTGAGGAGGTGTTGCAGGGTGCGGTGGTCACTTTTGCGGGCTGCTACCAGTAGGTCCTCATCGTAATGTGCCGGTTGATGCCCTGCGTTTTGCAGCCATTCGGCAGATTCGAAGACGGAGACGCTTTCCTGATATTGTCGAATCTGAGCCAGCTCTTTTGCGGTTTGTCCGGCATTATTGAGGCTGCCGAAATCGGGAAGCACGCGCAAGAGAACGCGGATGGAATCTGCGTTGGAGATGGCTTCGTGGTAGAGTGAGAGGGTGTTAAACTGTGTCACTTGTGGGGATACGCCGGCATCTAACAGGATTTGCAGTTGAGCCGGGCGCCCGTTATGAGCGGCGGTATAGAAGGCACGGACGGCGTTGTCTTCCGATTCGTTTAAGGGCAGCCCGGCATCGATGAAGAGGCGCACAGTCTCGGAGTCGTCATTTTTAATGGCTTGGCAGAAGGCTTCTATATCGTTATAGTTGGCATGTTGGCGCGTTTTGAGAGCATGGCGGGCCAGAATGCGCAATACCTCGGTATGGTGTTCGTTGCGGGCGATGTCGATAGCCGTGCGTTGTTGTTCGTCTTGTATGGAGATGTCCGCGCCTTCTTCGAGCAGGAAGTTGACAATGGTTCTGTCGTTGTGTAGGGTGGCGCGTTGCAGCGGGGTATGACCATCCAATTGAATGGTGTTGAGCTCTGCACCGTGGCGCAGCAAGATGCGTGCGCAGTCAAAGTTACCTTTGCTTGTAGCGGTGTGCAGGGGGGTGAAGTCTGCACCGTCTCGTTGGTTGGGGTCCGCACCGCCTTGCAGCAGGGCGGTCAGGCATTCTTGGTAGCCGTATGCGTTGGCGATATGCAGGGCGGTTTCGCTGTTGTTGTTAGCGGCGTTAACGGCGGCTCCGGCTTGCAGCAAGGTTTCAACGCAGGCCGTGTGTCCTTTTTCAGCGGCAAAATGCAGGGCGGTGCAAAAGTTGTCCGGCGCGGCTGTGATTTGCGCTCCGGCATCCAGCAAGAGGCGTAAGCATTCCTGTTGGCCGGATGCTGCGGCCAGCATCAGCGGGGTGCGGTTCCCGGCGTAAAGGTTTACGTTTGCCCCGTGCCGGATGAGCTCTGCCACGATATCTGCCTGCCCGTCTTTGGCGGCAATACCCAAGGGTGAGAGGTCGTTTTTGCTGAGGGAATCGGCATTGGCTCCAATCTCTAACAGCTTGGAGATGCAGGTGCGCCGTTGCTGTTGCACCGCTTGAAGGAGGGCTGTTTCTCCCTGCCTGTTGGTGGCATTAACATTGGCGTGGTAGGAGAGCAGTACATCCATACAGGCGTCGTACCCGTTGGCAGCGGCAATATGCAGGGCTTTGTCGCCTGTGGCAGAGTCCGCTTCTACATCCCCGCCCTTGGTAATCAGGAGGCGCAAAACCTCCGGCGTGTTGGCAATGGTGGCCTCAATAACGGCGGAGTTGCGCTGCTCGTTGCTGCAGTTGGGGGATACGCCGTTTTCCAGTAATTGTTGTACGGTGTCTGCATGCTTGTTGCGGATAGCCTCCAGTAATTGTTCTTCCGGCGACAATTCCTCGGCGGGTAATGCCTGTGGTGTGGGTGCCATTGCGGCAATATGTTTTTGCAGCAAGTCCGCACAGTGGGCATGTGCGGCAGCTACATCTGCTATACTTTTACCGTCGAAAGCGATTTTTTTTGCGTCTGCACCGTGTTTCAGTAAAAGCTGCACACAGGCTAAATGACCGTTTTGAGCAGCGTAATGCAGGGCAGAGTATCCGAGCTCGTCCGTCGTATTCGGGTACGCGTGCGCGTTTAAGAGGATTTCTGCACATGCGGCGTGTCCTTTTTCTGCGGCCAGATGCAGGGCGGTTTGTTCTTTTTTATTTTTGGCGTTGATGGCGTTTTGCCCGTAAGCGGAAACCAGAAGTGCGGTAATTTCGTGGTGCCCTGCGGCAGCACTCAGATGCAAGGGGGTGTTGTTTTCTTCATCCGCAGGCGGCGCATCGGGCAGTACCTGTACCAGCAGTGTTGCTAACTCTTGGTTGCCGTCTTTGGCTGCACCAAGCAGAGCCGCCGCATAGTCTGTGCGCAGAATTCCTTTATCTGCCAGCAGCTCTGCCACTTGCTCCATGGTGAGGGTGTCGGGAGCCTCTAAATACTGATACAGGTTCCACCCCGTCACTAATACCGTGCCCGGTATCGCGTAATAGAACAGGAATTTTTTAAACGCCTTGTTCATGGGTAGGTGGATTGGGGGGGGCAGAATGTACGTTGAGCTTATACAGTTACGGTTTCGGCAATAGCTTGTGCCGCATTCGGGCGTGCCATGGCTCGCATGGCTGCTTCCATTTCTGCTCTGGCCTCCGGGTTGAGGATGTGGTTGCGTACAAAGCCTAGTATATATTCCGGTGTAAGCTCTGCCTGTTGGCACATGGCTGCAGCCCCGTTATTTGTAAAGACTCGGGCATTGTGGGTTTGGTGGTCGTCTGCGGCAAAGGGGTAGGGTACCAGCAATACGGCTTTGCCGATGACGGAAAGCTCTGTAAGGGTGGAGGCCCCGGCTCGTGCCACAACACCATCTGCCGCAGCGTAGGCAGATGCCATATCGGCACAGAACCCGATGGCGGATATGTTGTCCGCCCCGGCTGCCAGCTCAGCCACGCGGGGGTAATCTTGCTTGCCGGCAATAATGAAGTAGTGTGCAGCCGTGTCCTGTTTGGCAGCTTCTATCAACAATGAATTGAGTTTGCCGGCACCTTGGGAGCCACCCACTACCAAAACCACCGGTTTATCCTGTGGCAACCCTAACTTTTGGCGTGCTGTTGCTTGGTCGGGCAGGTGCAGTAGTTCGTCTCGTACCGGGGTGCCGGTGACAACACATTCCTTGCCGCAAAAGTATGCCTCTGCTTCTTTTAAGCCCAGCAACACGCGTGTGCACCAGCGCGCTGTCATGCGGTTGGATTTGCCGGGCAGGGCGTTGCTGTCGTGCACGAAAGTTCTGAGCCCGAGCTTATGCCCGGCACGCACCGGCGGCAGGGAGGTGAAGCCGCCCATACCCAGTACGGCGTGCGCCTTGCTGCGTTTGATGAGCTTTTTGCATGTGCAGTATGTGCGTGCAAGTTTCCATAAAAAGACGGGCGTTCGCCAAGAGAGCAATTTGGGTTTGGCAATGGCCTCTATGGTGTGAAATTCTAAGTCCCCGTATTTTTTGGAGGCCTCGGCATCTACATCTTTACGAGAGATGAGAAGAATAGGCTTGTGCCCCATGGCTTTGAGTTGTTGGGCAACCGCAATGCCCGGGAAAAGGTGGCCGCCTGTGCCGCCACATGCAATGATGATGTTGAGGGATTCGGACATAGTGTTATCTTCTCTTAAAGGTTTTTATCTTGTAAACGTCTGGTTGGCCAGTAATTTTCGCGGATGATGGGGGTGTGGCGTTGGATGCTGGTTAACAGCCCGATGGCTACCATGGTGAATACCAGGTTGGTGCCTCCGTAGCTGATAAAGGGCAACGGTAAGCCCGTGTTGGGCAGTAGGGAGGTTACTACCATCATATTGAGCATGGCCGGCCAAAAAATGGTGCTTACCAAGCCCACGGCCAGCAGGCGCCCGAAGGTGTCTCGTATTTGCAGTGCCAATACTACGCCGGCTAAGGTCATGAGTGTAAAGAGCAACAGCACGCAAGCCGTGCCGATAAATCCCCATTCCTCCCCTAAAATGGCAAAGATAAAGTCGGTGTGGGCAAAGGGCAGGCTGCCGCTTTTGTAGATGCTGTTGCCCAGGCCTACTCCGGTAATACCGCCGCTGCCCATAGCCAGTTGGGCAACCCATTGTTGGCGGCCTGCACCGCGTGCGTGAGCCTCCAGGTTATTCCATGCAAAAATACGCTCTACGCGGTTGGCACTGGCGGTTGCTTGGTCGTACAAAATCAGGAACCCGATTAAGATGGCCAGCAACAGAACCCATCCGCGCACCCCGGCTACAAACATGACGCAAAAGCCCGACACCGCTAACGCAGCCGCCGTACCCATGTCCTTTTCCACCAAAATCAATAGCAACGGGAACCCGAATAAAACACCCGGGGCCACAAAGCCTTTCCAAAAGGTGCCGGCCACTTCTCGGTGGGTGGTGTACCAATGGGCTAAAGTAATCATCAGGATGCTTTTGGCAACCTCACTGGGTTGGAAGGTGAAAGCCCCTAAGTTGAGCCAACGGTGTTCGCCGTGTACTTCCTTACCAATGCCCGGCAAGAAGCAGCAGATGAGCAGCACCACGCAACCAAACCAGAAAACCGGTACCCATGGGCGCAGTTTGTGGTAATCTATGTTGCTGATAAAGAGAGCCGCCACCAACCCTACCAAGGCAAATTCGCTTTGGCGGAACAAGGCTTGCGTCACGGTTTCATCTGCCGTTATTTTGGTGCCGGTACTGGCTACCATCACAATGCCGATAATCAGCAGAGTAATGAAGCAGAACCAAATGCAGATGATGCTCAGACGCGCAGACATGGCGGCAGCGGCGGGGGCTTCTGATTATTTTTGAAGTGCTTTGCGGGCTTTATCCGTAGCGGGGATTTTGATTTCCTGCCCAATGCGGATGTTGGTGCTCTTGCCCATGTTGTTGAGTTTTTGGATGGCTTCTACCGAGGTGCCGAATCGTTTGGCAATGGGCCCAAGCATATCGCCCCTCTTCACTTTGTAGGGGAGCCCTTCTTTCTGGATGCGCTGTTCTTCTTTGCGCTGGTTAATATCCTGAGCTTCCTCCGAATCTGCCGCCAGCGGGATGCGAATCTTGGTATTGGCGGCCACGATGTTGGGGTTGGTGATATTGGGGTTGATAGCCAAAATCTGTTGCAGCGTAATTCCGTGTTCTCGGGCCAGTGCATTTAAGCTTTTGCCGCTGGTAAGAGTAACGGTTTTGTAGGGGGTGTCCTCTGTGCGGGATGCCGTGTTAGCCGGGGTAGCGGGTGCAACCGGGGTGGTGGTGGCTGTTTGTTGAGCTTGGGTAGGTGTTACAACGGCAACAGGCGGTGCCTGTTGTTGCGTTGCTTGTGCATTGGCCGCTGTTACCTGAGAAATATGTGCCGGGTTGCTTTGAGGACCGGTCTTGGGCTCGGGGCGAATGTTCTTTTTCACCTCTGCCACAGGTGCCGAGGGCGGGGGCACCAAGGTGGCAACGGTCGTTTCGTGCTCTTCTTCAATTTTGCCGTGCAGTATAATACCGCCGATGATGATGATGTGCACCAAAAGCAGCCCTACGATAATGCGAATGATGGTGGTGCTGTTAGAGCGGTCTTCCACCAAACCGATTTCGCTGGGGTGTTGCATGAAGATGTTGCTGAAGAGTGTCACAACACGGTTCTTTTTTACCTTGCTGCGAGCCAGATCAGAGTTTCTGTATGTGGATTGCGGACGCTTGCTCATGTGTGTGGATAGGGGGGGGAGGGGATTAAAGGTTCAGGGTTTTAAGAACGGCATCGCGGAAACATTGCCCGCGCTGTACATAGCCGGTAAATTGGTCGAAAGAAGAAGTACCCGGGGAGAACAATACCACATCTCCGCGTTGTGCTTCTCCTGCTGCGGCAACAACGGCTTGCGCCACTGTTTCCACTTTAATTGTTTTGCACGCCGGGCGGAACGTGGCCTCCAGTTGGTCGGCAATTTGGCCGAACACAATGCAGCAGCGTGCTTTTTGCTCCAGCATGGGGTTGAGGGCTGCGTAGTCCAGCCCTTTATCTTTGCCGCCGGCCAGTAGAATAATGGGGCGGGTTTGGGAGCGCACGGCCGCCTCGGTAGAATGCAGGTTGGTGCTTTTAGAATCGTTGAGCCACAGCACGCCGTCCATTTCCGCTACGGTTTCGCAGCGGTGGCCGGGGGGGCAAAAGGTGCGGATGCCTTGTTCAATCTCCGCATCGCTCAGGCCGAGGGCACGGCAGGCCAAGATGGCTGCCATTGAGTTTTCGGCATTGTGGGCTTGCTCCATGGCGGTGCCGCGCAGCCCCATCAGAGGGCGGCCGTTTTCCATGATGTAGTTTTGCCGGTAGTAGAGCCGGCCGGAGCCTACCACGGCAGAAAACTCTTGCACTTGGGGCTTGATGGCGGGCAGATTTTCCCCAACACGAACAATGGCCAGTTGCTCTTCGCTCATGTTTTCAAAAATGCGCAACTTGGCATGGTAGTAATCTTCCACCTTGGTGTAGCGGTCCATATGGTCCGGGGCAAAGTTGAGCCAAATGGCTACCTCCGGGCGGAAGGAATGGATGGTTTCCATTTGGAAGGACGAGACCTCCAGCACGGCAAACTCCGGTGTTTGCTCTGCCATGGCCACCTCGCAGAACGGGTAACCGTAATTACCGCAGGCCTTGGCCGTTTTGCCCGCTTGCAGCAAAATGTGCTCAATAAGGGCGGTGGTGGTTGTTTTGCCGTTGGTGCCGGTAATGGCAACAATGCGCCCGGGGAAATAACTGTATCCTAGCTCAATTTCGCCGATGATGGGGGCACCTGCACAGGTAAAGGCCAGAGTCCACGGTATATCCGCCTCGATGCCGGGGGAGAGGACGACCAGCTCTGCCGCAAAAGCCTGAGCATCTTCTGCCGTAGCCCCGGGTACAAAACGGAGCTGAGGGTCTGCACAGGCGGCATGCGGAGCCGCGTCAAAAATGCACACATCGGCAGCGCCTTTGGCCAGGGCCAAGCGTGCGGCAGACACACCGCTGCGGCCGCATCCGAGTACTGCTACTTTTTTACCGTTGAGATTCATCGTCGTTTACAGGTTGGCAAATTGTTTAATAGTGGTGTGGAGCATGTCTGCTTGGTACAGGTAGTAGCCAAACAAACCCAGCAACAGGGTAATAAGCCAGAAGCGCACGCATACCTGCGTCTCCGTCCATCCCTTCTTTTCAAAGTGGTGATGAATAGGTGCCATCAGGAAGAAGCGGCGGCCTTCGCCGTACTTTTTGCGCGTGTATTTGAACCAGAAAACCTGAATCATCACAGAGCAGGCCTCTGCCACAAATACCCCGCCGATGATAACCAGCAAAAACGGCGTACCCGTGCATACGGCAATCGTGCCCAAAAGCCCGCCCAATGCCAGAGAACCGGTATCTCCCATAAAGACTTTGGCCGGGTTGCAGTTAAACCACAAGAAACCGGCACACGCCGAGATAACTGCCCATAATACCGGGTTTATGGTGGTATTTTGCAGGGTCATAATGTAGATGAGAGATACAATAATCATGCAGCCGGAGGCCAAACCATCCAAACCGTCTGTCAGGTTAACGGCATTGGAGCTGCCTATGATGACCAGCAGTGCCAGCGGTATGAAGAAGAAGCCGATATCCACCATGCCGCAGAAGGGGATGTAGAGCTGAGAAACAGCCGGCACACAGTAGTATAAATAGCACCCGCACGATAAGGCTGCCACGAATTGAAGGCCGATTTTGAACCACCCGCTCACGCCATCCGTGCTTTTTTTTGGTGATTTTGGCATAATCGT
>SUVM01000021.1 GCA_015062015.1 Akkermansiaceae bacterium
CACCATGACTCGTAAAGGTGGTATCAACAAGACACGTAAGGCTGTTGCCAAGCGTTTCAAGGTGACCGGCACGGGCAAGGTTCTGCGTCGCAAGCAGGGTAAGCGTCACATCCTCCAGAAGAAGTCTTCCAAGCGCAAGCGCGCTTTGGGCAGACCGGCTCTGGTAGACGAGACCCAGGTTTGGGCCGTAAAGCAGAACATGCCCTTCGCTTAAAACCGAGGAACATGGCCGCAACGCCAAGTCCCGCCCGCTATTCGGGCGGCCTTCATGCAGCCTTCCCGGCATGACATATGCTGCGGATAGAACGGACGAGACTGCAAGGAGGTGAGGAAGAACAGTCCGCTCACAATAGACAAGATACAGAAATATGGCACGTGCTACAAATGGGCCGGCTTCTCGCGCCCGCCGCAAGCGCATCCTGCTTCGCGCCAAGGGCTTCCGCGGTTTCCGCAGCAAGCTCTACCGTTACGCTAAGGATGCTGTCTACAAAGCATGGCAGTATGAGTACCGCGACCGCAAGAAGAGGAAGGGGCAATTCCGCCGCCTCTGGACTGCTCGCATCTCTGCCGCTGTGCGTCCCCTCGGTCTGACCTACTCCCGCTTTATGGAGGGTCTTAAGGCCGCCGGTGTCACCTTGGACCGCAAGTCCCTCTCCGAGCTTGCAATTGCCAATCCGGAGGGCTTCAAGGCCGTTTTTGAACTGGCTAAGAAGGCTATTGACGCCAAAGAGGGTGCTGCTCTCAAGGCATAAGAAGTCGAACTCAACAGAATTATTTATTTGAAAAACCGGCTAACCCGCGAGATGGTGGGTTAGCCGGTTTTGACTATTGGGAGGGGGGAGAGATTTGATGAGTTTTTGAAGATTTGGGCAAGATATCATTTGCAAAGCGGGGGATTTGTGGTATACTGTGTGCGTTAGGTTGGCGTATTTGCAATTTTAATGGAGCGCAAGAACATCAGACGTTGGTTGTATGTTGTGGGGTTTCTGCTGAGTGCGGTAGCCTCTGTGTGGCTGTGTTGTGTGGTGTTGTTGTCTATAGCAGAGGAGAGTGAGCGCTTGCCGTGGAAGAAGATACCTGCCGAGCTGGTGCATTTTGGTGTGGAAAAAAATGCACTGGGGCAATATTGTGTCCATGGGGAGTTTGAGTACCGCTACCGGGGCAAGACGTACCGTTGCCAAGAGATGGGGGCGTATGCGCGGCGCGATATTCGCAATTTTTTAGTGGAGTATGATGTGGATGTACCCCATGCTAAGGTGGAATGCTATGCGGATTTGCGGCATCCCGGCACGGCGGTTTTGTTTAACAACTACGGGCACATGTTTATGTGGCGCTTTTTAGGCGGTTTATCTGCCGTAGGCTTGGCTGTGCTGGCTATTTACCTTTACCGCGAGGCGGAGCGGTGAAAGTTGGAAGTTGGAAGTTGGAAGTTGAAAGTTGGAAGTTGGAAGTTGGAAGTTGGAAGTACGAAGTCGGGGGCGGGTTATTGCTGTAATTTACGCAGGCGGAGCTGGCCGCAGGCTGCGTTGATATCGTGCCCTTTTTCGTAGCGCATGGTAACGGGTATGCCTTTGGCGATGAGGGATTTGCAGAAGAAACGGCAAGCGGTTTCCGAGGGGCGAACCCAGGGGAGGCCGTCTACGGTGTTGTAGGGGATGAGGTTGACTTTGGCGTTGAGGATGCGGGCGATGCGTGCGAGTTTGTCTACCTCCGGCAACATGGCGTTGACATCTTGAATGAGGATGTACTCGAGCGTGATTTTGTGTTTGCTCGTGCGGGTCCACTCTTGCAGGGCGGGGATGAGTTGGCCGAGGGGCCATTTGCGGTTGACGGGCATGATTTGGTCTCTCACTTCGTCGCAGGCACCATGGAGGGATACGGCGAGGCGCAGGGGGCGGCCAAAGGCAGCAAGGCGTTTGAGACCGGGTACGTTGCCGGAGGTGGAGATGGTGATGTGGCGCGCGCCGATGTTGAGGGAGTGCTCGTCCATGATGATGGTGAGGGCGGGTAGCAGGTTATCGGTGTTGGCAAGGGGCTCTCCCATGCCCATGAAGACGAGGTTGTCTACACGGTTGCCGGTAATTTCTTCTGCGGCGACGATTTGGCCTACAATTTCTGCGGCGGAGAGGTTGCGGGTAAGACCCAGCAGGCCGCTGGCGCAGAATTTGCAGCCAAAGGCGCAGCCTACTTGGGAGGAGACGCACAGGGTGATGCGGTTGCTGTGCATGCCGTTTTGGCCTACGGCGGCCGGGATGATGACGGACTCCACCAAGTGGCCGTCTTGCATGCGGGATAGGAATTTGCGGGTGGAGCCTGTGGTGCTTTCGCTGACTTCCACTACGCTGAGGGGGCGCAGGGTGCAATGGGTTGCGAGCTGTTCTCGCAACGCCGGGGGGAGGTTGGTCATGGCGTCGAAGGAGGTGACGCGGTGTTTCCAAATCCACTCCTGCAGCTGTTTGGCACGGTAGGGTTTTTGGCCGAAGGTGGCCATGAGCTCTACCAAGGCATCCGGGGTGCAACCGATGAGGCAGGTTTTGTCCATGTGCGGCGGTGGTGGCGTATCAGAGGATGCAGTCTACATATTCCTTTACGTCGAAGGGCAGGAGGTCCTCTTTGCCCTCGCCCACGCCGAGCATGATGGGGGAGACGCCCAGCTCGTCCTGTATGGCTACGGCAACGCCGCCTTTGCCCGAACCGTCCATTTTGGTGACGACCACGGCATCTAAGGGGGTGGCTTTATGGAATTCTCTCGCTTGCATCAGGGCGTTGCCGCCTGTGGTGGCATCTACCACCAGGTAGCAGGCGTGTGGGGCGGTGCTGTCTTGTTTGGCGATGGAGCGGCGTATTTTGGAGAGTTCTTCCATGAGGTTGTGGCGGGTGTGGAGGCGGCCGGCGGTGTCGCAGATGACGTAGTGGAACCCGCCGCTGATGGCTTTGGTGTGTGCCTCGTAGCAAACGGAGGCGGGGTCTTGGTTGGGGTTGCCTTTGTACATGGGTACGCCGAGTTTGTTGGCCCAGCTTTCCAGCTGTTCTACGGCGGCGGCACGGAAGGTATCCGCTGCGGCGAGAAGCACTTTGTAGCCTTGTTTTTGGAGGCGGTAGGCGAGTTTGGCGCTGGTGGTTGTTTTGCCGGTGCCGTTAACGCCCACCATCATGAGCACGGCGGGGTTGCCGTTTTGCGGGGTGGGGAGCACGGGGAGCTTGGCGGGGAAGGCTTGGCGCAGTTGCTGTTTGATGTAGTCTGCAATGTCGCAGGCATCTTGCTCGTTGCGGCGTTGCAGTTCTTCCACCAGGGGGAGGATGCGTTTGGCTCCGAGGTCTGCGGCGATGAGGTCCGCCTCCAACTCGTCCCAATCAATTTCGGGCTCGCCTAAGAATTTATCGATGAGTCTGGAAAAGAAGTTGGCCATGGTGGTGGGTGGTTAGGGGTGTGTGGCAGCAGCAGCAGCGGAGATGATGCCGTGGATGAAGGGGGCGCTTTTGCCGCCGGAGTAGTCGTGGGCAAGGGCGGTGACCTCCGATACAACGATGGGGGTGTCCAGTTTATTGATTTTGAGCTCGTAGAGGGCGAGCATGAGCAGGCATTTGTCTACGGTGTCGATGCGGGGCAGGGAGTAGTTGACTAAGTGTTTGTCTATCTCTGCCTCCAGGGTTTGGCGGTGTGCCACAACGCCAAGGGCAAGTTTTTCCACCTCGGGGCGCAGCTCTTGCAGTGTGTTGGCGCAGCGTACAAGGTTAATGAACTCCGGGCGGTCGGAGAGGTTTTGCGGGTGGCGCAGTTCTGCACAGAGGCACAGGGTTTTGGAGCGGCGGTTGATGGCGGCTTCGAGCTGTTGCAGCTCTTTACGCAGCTCCGGGAAGTCTGCAAAGCTTGGGGTTATTTCTTGGCAGAGCCCTTCTACGACACCGGCGAGGTTGATGACGTTGTTGCAGCAGATGCCAAGCTGGGCAGTGCCGTCTCGGCGTTTGTCTTTGAGGCTGTATTTAAGGGCTTTCACAGCGGCCTCAAACTCTGCGGAGGAGTTGCGGATGCGCTCTATGCCATCTGCAAGTTTTGCCATGGGGAGATGGTTTTGCATGGTGAATAGGGCGGCATCTGCCTTGCTTTGTAGCAGGGCGGCGGTGTCTGCCGAGGCACGGGTGGTGTGGATTAACGCTTTGGCGAGGGCTAGGCGGTAGTGGTCGAGCTCTTTTTCCTGTGCGATGCTCCAAAAGAGGTTAAGGTCCACCGCGTGGGCGGAGCCGCCGTTGACTTCTATGGCGTAGATGAGGTTGAGGGCGGTTTGCCGGACTTTGCTTTTGTTAATCATGAGGAAAATGTGTGTGTGGAAGGGAGGGGGAGGAGAGTTGCCGGAGTTAGTGGTAGAGGGAGCCCAGGGGATTCACCTTGTGGGTGCGTTTGCGCATGGATTGCAAATCCCCGGCTTCTTCTAACAGGCCGAGCATGGATATAGCGGCTCGGGCGGCTTCTCTGCCACGGTTGAGGGAGGATGCTATGCAGCGGGCGAAGGCTTGTTGCTCGTCGTCCAGCAGCAGAACCTCGTGGATAACCGGAACGAGCGTATCGCAAGAGGTGCTGAGCAGCTGGCGGGTGATGGCCTCGCCGATGAGGTCCGCATGGGCGGTGCTGCCGCGCAAAATGACACCCAGGGCGATGACGGCATCCGGCTCTTCGCCGGGGGCGGGTTTAACAATAGAGCGTTTTACCATGAGGGGGACTTCGTAAGCCCCTGGGACGCGTACAAGGTTGATGGAGATGAGGTCGCTGTAGGCCTCTAGCTCTGCCATGCAGTTATCCAGCAGGGCAGTGGTGTATTTTTCGTTGTAGGTAGAGGCTACGATGGTTACACGGGCTGAGTTGCTCAGCTTTCCTTCTTCGATGCTGGGAAGTTCTGTGGACATGGCAATATACATTCACGGTGTCTTTGACCGCAAGGGGAGCATAGCAACCGCAGCTGTTTTTGTCAAGCCGTAAAGTGGATAAAAAAATCGCGCCGTGCAATTTTTGCGCGGCGCATGGGGTAAAGCGGGGGATGGCTGTACCCCGGGTATTATTTAGCCTGAAGCTCGGCGATGCATTCTCGCAGGGCTTCGCAGTTGTAATAGTTATTGGCTTGGATGCGTTGGATGGCATCTGCGGAGCGTTGCCCGTGTTCTACCACAAGCCCCAGCACTTGAGGCAGCAATTTTTGTTGGATAGCGGGGGCGGCCGTGCTGATTTGGTTGAGCTTTCTCTGTAAATCTCCGGCTTGCAGTTTAAGGCTTTGCATGGTTTGTGCAGCGGCTTCTGCCCCGGCGGTATCGGTAGCGCTTTCCAAGGCAGAGGTGAGGCTGTTCATGAAGTTTGCAAATTCTTCGACAATGGCGGTGGCTTCCGTTTCGCTGATATCGCTGCTGACGGCGGGCGTTACAGCCGGGTATTGAGCGAAAGCAAGGTTGCAGAGGCTTGCAGCCGCGATGAGTAAAGAGCTTGTTTTGAGCATAATGGTGGTGGAGTTGTTAGTGGGTTAAAAGCGGGGCTTTTTGCGCGCAATGGCCAAAAGAGCCACCCCCCAAACGGCATCTAATACGGCAAAGCCGTAAAGCAAGGTTTTGTGCCAAGAGGCCTGTAGTCTTGCAGCCATGGCGAAGAAGAAAGCAGCCAATATCAAAAAGATGACAGCCCTGGGGATGGCGGATACCTGTTTTTTTCTTGCCATGGTGTGTGCAGGTAGGGGGGGCAGGGGGATGGTTATTTGCTGAGGGAGATGAGCTCCATCTCGAAAATAAGGGTGGAGTTTGGCCCGATGCTGCCCGGGCCGTTGGCTCCGTAGGCAAGGTTGGCGGGGATGGTTACGCGCCATTTAGAGCCGACGGGCATGAGGGTGAGAGCCTCTGTAAAGCCGGGGATGACTTGGCGGATGTTGAATTTGACCGGTTGGCGGGATTGGTCGAACACGGTGCCGTCTACCAAGGTGCCTTTGTACATAACCTCGGCAGTGGGGGCTTCGCCGTGTTGGGCGGCGTTGTAGCACTCGCCTGTGCCGGCTACCAGTACCTCGTATTGCAGGCCGGAGGCAGTGGTGGTTACTTCGGCACGCTTGCCGTTCTCTTCCATGTACTTACGGCCGAGCTCCAAGTTGGCGTTACCGCGCTCTTCGCCACGCTTTTGCAGCATGGAGATGAACTCTTGCTGGTAGCGGTCCACATTTTCATCAATCAGGCTCATGTCCATTTCTCCGCTTATGCCGTTTTTCACACCGCGGGCCAGCATGTCGCCCACGATGTCTGCAGCGGAAACGCCGGGGAGCATTTGCGGCAGGATTTGGCTGCCGATACGGTACCCGATGAGGTACCCCATTACTTGTTTCATTTTATCTTGGTCGGTCATGTGGCTTATTGTAGCGGTTTTTGCGTGTTTTGCAAGTCCGGAGCGCGACATGAAGCCCTGCACGCTGCCGGTAGGCACCAAAAAGCCGCCATGGCGGCGGCTTGATGGGGGAAAAAAGGGGGGCGTTTTTTACTCCCACTCGATGGATGCCGGGGGCTTGGTGCTGATGTCGAACAGGACGCGGTTGATGCCTTTTACCTCATTGAGAATGCGGTTGGAGGCCTCGCGCAGCAGGTCGTAGGGCAGTTGCACCCAGTCGGCAGTCATGGCATCCTCGGACACGATGGCGCGCAGGTTGGTGGCAAACTCGTAAGAGCGCTCGTCGCCCTTAACGCCTACGGTCTTAACGGGGATGAGGCCGGCGTATGCCTGCCAGCATTTGTCGTACCAATTCCACTTGCGCAGCGTGCCGATGAAGATGGCATCACACTCGCGGATGATGTCCAGCCGCTCTTTGGTTACCTCTCCGGGGCAGCGCACGGCTAAGCCGGGGCCGGGGAAGGGGTGGCGCCACAAGATGTCGTGAGAGATGCCCATGGAGGCACCCAGCTCTCGCACTTCGTCTTTGAAGAGGAAGGCGAGCGGCTCTATCACTTTGCCTTCTTCCTGCATTTTGAGCACGCGCTCTACGCGGTTGTGGTGGGTTTTGATGACGGAGGCTTTGCTCTTGGCGTTGGAGGCACTCTCTATCACGTCCGGGTAAAGGGTGCCTTGAGCCAGCATTTCGGCATCGCCCACGGCATCCCAGAACACATCGATGAAGAGGTTGCCGATGATGCGGCGCTTTTTCTCGGGGGCGGTTTCGCCGGCGAGGGCTTCCAGGAAGCGGTCAGAGGCATCAACGGTTTCAATGTTCACGCCCATGCGTGCAAAGTTGGCTTGCACTTCTTTTGCTTCGTCTTTGCGCAGCAGGCCGTTGTCTACAAAGATGCAACGCACGTTGACACCGGCCTCGTGCAGAAGCACGGCCAGTACGGTGCTGTCTACACCGCCGGAGACACCGCAAACTACCTGTTTGTCGCCAACCTTGGCGCGGATGTCTTCGATGAGCTCGCGCTTAAAGTCACCGATGTCGAAGGGGGCAAGCTCTTTGGCATAGCTGAGGAAGTTTTTGAGGATGGTGCGCCCCTCGTGAGAGTGTGTAACCTCCGGGTGGAATTGGATGCCGAACATGTTGTCCCCCCATTGCAGAGAGACGGGTACGCCATCGCTGTTGCGGGCGATTACCTTGCAGTTGTCGGCCAAGTGATCCACGGTGTCGGAGTGGCTCATCCATACCTGAGAGGAAGCGGACATATCGGCATAGAGCCCCTCGAGCTTTTCCGGGATGAGGGCGGCAGGGCCATACTCTCTCTTGTTGCTGCTGCGTACCGTGCCGCCGGTTTTGATGTTGAGCAGCTGCATGCCGTAGCATACACCGAGGATGGGTACGTTGAAGGATTGGAGCCAGGAGAAGTCAATATCCGGGGCATCGGGCTCGGAGGTGCTGCGCGGACCGCCGGAGAGGATGATGGCCCCGGGGCAGGAGATTTCGTGCAGGTCTTCCAAGGCGTAGAGTTTGGCCAGGAACCCCAGCTCACGCACGCGGCGCACAATCAGCTGCGTGTACTGTGAGCCATAGTCAATTACGGCAACAATGTGTTTGGGCGTCATAAAACTGTGGTGTTAACGTGAGTAACGCGTAAGGATGTGCCATTGTAGCATGCTTTGCAGGTATTGGCAAGGCAATTGATAGCAGTTGTGCAAAAGATTTACACTTGCTCTGCCTGCTCTTGCTCGCGCCGTTGGGCGCGTTTGTTGAGGAGGTGGACGGTGAGAATGGGCAACCCAAAGACGATGAGGAGCACTGCGGGAATGCCCACCCAAAGGAAGAGGTTGAGGTAGCGTGTGCAGGTGGCATCCCCGTGGTCGCTGCCGATTTTCCACCATTTGTACATGAGGGTGGGGCTCCAATCTGCCGCAGCAAAGGGGTTGATGTGGCTCAGCCCGCGCTGTGCCATGGCCTCTACCACGTTGCGGTCGCTGGCAATGCGGTACCAGTCTTCTGCAAGTTCGGTTTCGCCTTTGCGGTCGTAATACAGGGCGAGCTCGTAGGGGGCGCGCCCTACATAGGGGCTTTGGCCTTGGGTGTAGCGGTTGGCCATTTCGGTGAGGATGGCTACGGCCATCGCCTCATCTTGCTCTACCCCGTCGGCACCGTACATTTTCATGATGGCGGCTTGGATGCGGGCATCGGGGTGCCCCATGGAGCCGGCGCGGAAGAAAAGGTGGTAGGCCTCTTTGTCTTTGCCCTCTTGTTTGTAACGGAGCGCTTTGTAGTAAATGGCTTCTACGATGTTGAGGGAATCTGCGATGTCGAGGTATTTGTTACCGGCGGCCGTATCCGGAGCAATTCCCTCTTTGCCGTTGAGGTAATAATCTGCCAGCAGCCAAGCCATTTGCCCGGCGTGTTTGTGGGCGTGTTGCAGCTGGGTGCGGTCTGCGGCGGTGTCTGCAATTTGTCGGGCATAGGTAAGGGCTTGGGCTATGTTTTGGTCGGTACCGATGCCTTTGGCGTAAATAGTGTAGAGCGTGGTGGCCGCCTCTGGCGTGTTGGCGCGTTGCAGGTGGGCAATGGCGGCTTGGGTGTTTTGCTCTGTGCCAATGCCGGCAAGCTCCATTTCGCCGAGCATGTGCAGGGATTCTTTTTGTGCGGCAGTTGGCTCTGCTGTGTCGGGGGTGGCGGCAGCTTGGGCGGAGAAGAGACGGTAGGCCTCTTGGTAAAAGCGTTTGCTCTCGTTAGGGCTGGTTTGTTTGAAGTGGGTACCCAAGGTGAAGGCGGCTTGGGCATCCCCCGCTTCTGTAGCACGAGACAGCCATGTGACACCTTTTTGCGGGTTGGGTTGCAGGTAAATATCCCCTTTCAGGTACAAATTCCCCAGTGCGCGCATCATCTGTGTGTTGCCGGTGGCGGTTTGAGCCTCTGCGGCTTGCAGCCAGTGTTGCATCCATGCCTCTGCTTGGGGGGCATAACCGCCGGCTGCGTATTGGGAGTAAATGCGCCCAATGGCCTCTAAATCCCCTGTTTTGGCGGCTGTTTTGAGGTCTGCCAGAGCGGCCTCCAGCTCTGCGTTGTCGCAAGAGTCGGGGTGTTGGGGGGTGGCGGCGGCTTGCGCTTCTGCAGCAACGGTGGCGGTGGGCTGCGGCGCGGGCTCTTGCTCGGTTGCCCAAGTTGTTGCCGGAAGGAGGAGGAAGATGATGAGGAGGCTGGTGCGCTTCATATTCGGGGGGTGTTTTGGTATTTGGATGTTCCTACCTGCGGTTTTGTTCAAAATAGAGCACGACCCCGCTTTTGCTTGCAGGGTCGTGTTGATTAAGCGGGTTATTTGTGGTTGTTGCGGCGATTACCAAAGGGGCGGAATCCCCTGTTGCCTCCGTTACGGAAGTTGCCGCGCTTCTCGCCGTCGCCAAAGGAGCGGCGCTCGCTGCGGAAGCCGCCGCGCTTCTCGCCGTCGCCAAAGGAACGGTGCTCGCTGCGGAATCCGCCGCGCTTCTCGCCATCCCCAAAGGAACGGCGCTCGCTGCGGAAGCCGCCGCGCTTCTCGCCATCCCCAAAGGAACGGCGCTCACTGCGGAATCCGCCGCGCTTCTCGCCATCCCCAAAGGAGCGGCGCTCACTGCGGAAGCCGCCGCGCTTCTCGCTGTCGCCAAAGGAGCGACGCTCACTGCGGAACCCGCCGCTACGGCGGGTGTCTGAGCCATCGGCATAAGCACCTCTCTTAGAGCGCGGAGCCTTGCCAAAGGGGCGGCGGTTGTTTTCTCTTTCCGGCTCAAACGCCTCGCCATCCGTAAACTTGGTGGCAGATTCCAAGGCTTCTTCCTCTGTTTCAAAGTCGGCAGGATTGAAGACGTAATCGTCCTCATCGCTATCAGGGGCATTGTTCTCTTGGTGAACTTGCGGGCGCGGTTTGAATACTTGTTTGGCCCCCATCAACCCCTTGCGGCGGCGGGGATTGGTGCCGGCTAAGGCGATTTGCTCTGCATCCATCAGGGTGGCATGGCCGGGCTCTAAGTCGCCGCCCCACAGGGAACCGATGCGTACGCGCACCAGTTTGCGCACGCGAAAACCTAAGCAGGCAAACATTTGGCGCACTTGGCGTTTCAGCCCTTGCTCCAGCACCACGCAAGCGCGGCGGGCACTGAGGCGAGACACATATTTGGCTTTGGCTTGCCCCTCGGGTATGCGCACGCCTTTCAGTAATTGCAACAGTACGCTGCTGTCAAATGCCTGGTCTAGCGTTACCCAATACTCTTTTTCGATGCCGCCTTTGGGGTGACCGATGGTTTGGCTCAATACGCCGTTGTTAGTGAAAATCAGCAGCCCTTCGCTGTCTGCATCCAAACGGCCTATATAGTTGGCGTAACGGTATTTGGCCGGCAATAGGTCGTATACGGTGCCGATGGCTCCTTGTGCATCTCTGCTGCAAACGTAGCCGCGCGGCTTGTTGAGCAATACTACCACTTCTTCTTTCGGGGTGGCATGCCGACCGTCCACTTTCACAAAGTCGGTCGGCAGGACGCGCAGCCCCGGTGTGTCTACGGCGCGGCCGTTTACTTCTACGCGACCTTCGGCGATTAAGCGGTCGGCGGCGCGGCGAGATTCATAGCCGCAGGAGGCTAAAAATTTGTTCAGTCTCACGCTGCCCTCCGGGGCGGGTGGGTACGGGTTCTCTTCTGTCATTGTCTCTGGGTGTTGCGCTTGCGCGCGTGTGTATGAATAAGAAGCCTCACGGCGTAGTACCGAGAGGCTCCGGAAAATGTTGTCTGTAAACCCTCTGCATGCGAGGGCCGGCGTGAACGGCATCAGGCCTCGAACTTGGTCTTGGGCAGACCGATGGGGCTCTGACCCTGCTTCCACTGACCGCGTTCCTTCATGAGCTTAACACGCTCAAAACGCTTGAGGACAGAACGCTTACCGCCAACGGTACCGGTTGCTTTAAGTGTGGAGTGCTTGGACATAACTGTATATTGTGTAAAAGGTTTCCCCGCATCACTGCGGAAGTGTGGTGACCGTTTATACTCCATTTATGTGCCTTTGGCAAGTCAAATTTGCGTCTTTTTTGTTAAAGTGGCAAAAAACGTGCCTTTTGCGGGGCGTGAAAAGCGGTTTCGGTGTATATTTTTCGTTATTTTGCGGAATTAAGGCTTAGGCAGTAAAGCAAAAAAGCCGTTGCAGGGAGCTGCAACGGCGGTAGAAAGTGGTAAAGGGATGATTTTAGAGGCCGATTTTTTTGAAGCCCTTTTGCACGGCCTTGCCTGTGGCCTTTTTGGCTTTGGCCTCGGCATCTTTTTTGGCTTTATCGGCTTGTGCTTTAGCGTCTTTTTTAGCGTTTTGGCGGGCTTGGTTGGCTTGTTCGATTTGTTTTTTTGCTTCGTTCACTTTTTGTTCTGCGCCGGCCTTGGCGTCATTGATAGCGGCTTGCGTGGCATCTGCTTTAGCCTTGGCAGCGGCAGCCTGCTCCGTAAGGGCGGCGGTGGTGGAGTCTTTGGCGGCAGTTGCTTTGTCCACCTGCTGTTGCACGGCGGCGTTGGCTTGGGCTTTGGCTTCGTTAACAGCTGCGTCTTTAACGGCAGTGAGGATATCTGCTTGGGCAGTACCGGCGATGGCAGCGCAGATGGCTGCTATAATGGCGATTTTTTTCATGATTGTATGTGTGTGGGGGTGGATAAAGTTTTTTTGCCGACTCGGGCTTGAGGCTAACAAACTAACACAGTCGGGGGCTCGCGTCAAGATTTTTTCTTGCGGGTGCGCTTTTTGGGTGTGTTTGCCGGGGGTGGGGTACCGGCGGTATCTCCGTTGGCGGCTTTGGGCTTACGCGGGCTGCGTTTTTTCTTAGCCGGTGCGGGGTCTGATGTAAGGGAGAATGGCTCTTCCTCCTGTGCCGGGGCAGGTGCTTGTTTGCGTGGGGGGGCTTGGCGTTTGGGCTTGGTGGAAGATTTTTTCCCCGGCGCGGGTTTGGCAGCTTTTGCCGGTTTGCCGGCTTTGTTTTTTTTGCGCGCTTTTTTGATTTTTAACCACGAGAGACCGGCCAGTGCCAGACTGAAAAGCAGTAGCAGGGCATCTCCTCCCCATAAGAGGGCGGCTTTGTTGGGGCGCACCCCTTCCGGCCGCCATTGAGCCTGAGCCTCTTGCCCCGGGTTGTAGGGGTAGGTGCGTATCTCAATGCGTTCGCCGAGTTGGCAGGGCTCGTTGTCCGGCGTGCTTAATTTGAAATCCGAGATAGGAATACCGTTGTCGAACCGGAATGAGACGTGCGGAAAGTAGGCGGGGTCTCCGCCCATGGAAAGATTGCCGGAGGCGAGGGCCTCTTTGGCAGACACGAAGGGGCGGCGTGTGTAGTTGGTAACGGTGGCAGATACGGTAACGGACTCGTGCACATATATGGCGGTGCGCCCCAGCCCGATGAGGGCAGATACGGTGCCGTAGGCGCCCAAGCCTAACAAGCTCAGGAGTGCCATTTTTTTCAGAAAACTGTTTTTACCGTGCGACATGTGGGGCTTAATTAACGGCTACTCGTAACTCGTACGCTTCTACACGCCCTTTGCTCAGGCAGCTTTGTGCCCATTGTTGGGCTGCGGCCATGGCGGGCATATAGTCTGCGGGCAGGGTGGGGTGTTGCCTGTGGCGCGGGTGTGCCAGTGTAACGGGGGCAAACTCTGCCAAAAGCCCGGCGGCTTCTGCCGCTTCGGCGCGGAATATTTCGTCTGCGCGAGGCAGCTCTTCCAAGGCCTCGGGGGGGGCAGAAATGCAGCGTATGCCTACCCCGTACAGGGCGGCCAGTTGCGCCAGCTCTTGAGCGTTTTCGGGTGCGGGGCCGATGAGCAGCAGCTCTGCCTGTTGTGCCCCCGGGCTACAGGCCAAGGTGCGGAAGAAGGCTTTGCGGGTGCTCTCTGCATCGGTGGCGGTTTCTACGCATACGGCTCGCAAGTGGGCCTCCGGGGGGGCATCTTCAGCAAAAATATAGGTGCCGGCGGCATCTGTAGAACCGGCCGGCCATTGAACGGCCACTAAATCCGGGTGCTCCCAGCTTTCCGGCTCCGGCGGGAATACGAAAACGCCCATGCCGGCGGTGTCGTACAGGCGCACAGCCAGTGCCAAAGCTTTATGTTGCGGGTCGTTGCCGCTGCGGGTGGCATCTACCTCGCTTTCAAACATGTGTTGCAGGGAGGGCGGTGCTTCTTCTTGCCTCAGGTAATAGCCTTGTCCGTTTTCGACGCGTGCCAGGCAAGAGTCCGGCTCCAGTGCAATAAACGAAAATTGGGAGCGCAGCGAGCGGTCGGAGTAGGTGGCCCCCAATACGGCGCGTACTTTGGCAATCAGCTCCGTGCCTTTGATGGCGTCTTCTTCCCGCAAGGGCAGAAGATCGGGCAGTATTTCCATCAATTTATCTCGCAGGCTCATGGTGGTGGGTAGGGCTTAGGCTCTGGCTTGTATGCCGCCCAGTTTCAGGTTGGGGTCCACCGGGGTATTCAGTGGCGAGAAATCCCCGTTGCGGGCACGCAGCAACCCGGCAAAGGCAATCATGGCGGCGTTGTCTGTGGTGAGGCTGTTGGGTGGTAAGATAAGCTCAACGCGTGCACGGGCGCAATGCTCTTGCAGTTGGCGGCGCAAGGCCGTATTGCAGGATACCCCGCCCGAAACGGCCAACACCTTGTGGCCGGTTTTTTTGAGGGCTTTGAAGGCTTTGCGGATGAGGACATCCAGAATGGCCTGCCGAACACCGGCGCAGAGGTCGTTGAGGGTTTGCGCGTCCAAATCGTTGGGGTTGCCGCCGGGTGTTAGCTTGGGCAGCAGGTACAAGACGGCGGTTTTGAGCCCCGAGAATGAGAAGTTGAGGTGCTCCTCGTGCAGCATGGGGCGGGGCAGCTTAAAGCGAGTGGCATCTCCCTGTTCGGCTCGTTTATCAATCTCCGGGCCGCCGGGGTAGGGGAGGTCTAGCATCTTGGCAACTTTGTCAAACGCTTCGCCTGCGGCATCGTCCAAAGAGCGCCCCAACAACGTGTATTGCCCCGTGCCTTGTACATCTATCAACAACGTGTGCCCGCCGGATACTACTAAACTGAGGTGCGGCACCAAACCGCCCTCGTGCAATATAAAGGGAGAGAGCATGTGCCCCTCTAAATGGTTGACGGCAATAAACGGCTTGCCGGCGGTTAAGGCCAGTGCTTTGGCTGCGGTATTGCCTACCAGAAGGGCGGCTACTAAGCCGGGGCCGGCCGTGCTGGCAAATACGTCTACATCGTGGATGCTGCGGTTGGCGCTTTGCAAGGCTTCTTGCAAAACGCCGGGCAGGTTGGATGAGTGGTTGCGAGAGGCCAGCTCCGGTATCACCCCACCGTAGAGGCGGTGCAGCGGTATTTGGGTAGAGATAACAGAGCTGAGCACGCGCGGGGCTGTTTGCCCCGCCGCGTCTTCGATGAGGGCCACGGCCGTTTCATCGCAACTGGATTCTATACCCAATACCAGCATGGCTTATGCTTTCTTTTTGCGGGTTTTGCCGGTGGCTTTGCGTGCCGGAGCCGGTTTTGCGGTGCCGCCCGTGGTGCGGCAAATCTCGGGCTTGCCTTTGCCGAGCACGCATGCCTCTGTAAGCGTAACTCCGGTGATGCTCTTGTCGCTGGGGACTTCGTACATGATATCGAGCATGAGGCGCTCAAAAATACCGCGCAGGGCGCGTGCCCCGGTACCGCGTTCTATGGCTTGGCGAGCCATGGCGCGCAGGGCTTCTTCCGTTATCGTCAGTTTGACGCCATTCATGCCCAGCAGCTTGTTGTATTGCTTAACCAAGGCATTCTTCGGCTCGGTAAGCAGTTGTACAAGCTGGTCTTCCGTCAGGGTGGTCAACGGGGCAAAGATGGGCAGTCGCCCCATGAGCTCCGGTATCATACCAAACATAAAGAAGTCCTCCGGCATGGCTTTGGAAAGCACTTCTTCTTCGGTAAACTCTTTGGTGTCTCGGTCTTCTTCGATGGAGGCAAAGCCCATAGCCGACGAGCCGATGCGCTTGCGGATGATGCCCTCCAGCCCCACGAAAGCCCCGCCGCAGATGAAGAGGATGTTTTCCGTGTTCACGCGGATGTATTCCTCGTTGGGGTGTTTGCGGCCACCTTTGGGGGGGATATTGCATTCCGTACCTTCAACAATTTTGAGCAAGGCCTGCTGTACGCCTTCGCCGCTGACATCTCGGGTGATGCTGACGTTTTGGGTTTTGCGGCCGATTTTGTCGATTTCGTCCACATAGATGATGCCGCGCTCTGCCTTAGCCACATTCATGTTAGCGGCCTGGAGCAAACGCAGCACAATGTTTTCCACATCTTCGCCCACGTATCCGGCCTCGGTCAGTGTTGTGGCATCAACAATGCAGAACGGTACATCCAGAATCTTTGCCAAGGTTTTGGCCAGCAGTGTTTTGCCGGAGCCGGTAGAGCCTGCCAGCAAAATGTTGCTTTTCTCAATCTCCGTGCCGTCGTTGGTTTTGGGTTGTCGCAGGCGCAGGTAGTGGTTGTAGACGGCAACACAAAGGGTGCGCTTGGCAAGGTCCTGCCCGATGACGTAGTTGTCCAGCATGGCGTGCATTTCTGCCGGGGTGGGCAGGGTGTCTTGCGCTTTGGTTTCTACCTCCAGCACGGGGGAGCCGTCTGCGTCGTCTCGCGGCATTAATTGCGGGTGTGTCTCCCTTACATGGGTGAGCATGTGCTCTGCCGCCTGATCGCCCATGGGTTCCAAAAACATTTGATACACCAAATCTTCTATACAGCTAAAACACAGGTTAAGCCCGTTCCAAGTGAGTACCGGCCATGTGGGGCCTTCCGGTGATTGGCAGGCGGCACAATGGCGTACGTTTTTTTTGTTTGCCATGAGGGGGTGGTGGTTTAGGCTTTATCCGTGTTGGGTTTGTGGGTGAGGATGCGGTCCACCAACCCATAGGCCATAGATTCCTCTGCCGTCATGTACTTGTCGCGGTCTTGATCTGCCTTAACGGTATCAAAATCCTTGCCTGTATGGTGAGCCAGAATGCCGGTGAGGCGTTTATCCAGGCTGAACATGAAGTTGATGGTGCGCTCCACATCTGCTGCTGTGCCTTGAGCCCCGCCGCGTACTTGGTGAATCATGACGTGCGAATTGGGCAGGCAGAAACGTTTACCCTTGGTGCCGGCAGCCAAAAGAACGGAGGCCATGGAGGCGGCAATGCCGATGCAGTAGGTGTTGATGTCGCAAGAGATGAACTGCATCGTGTCGTAAATGGCCAAGCCTGCGGTTACGGAACCACCCGGGGAGTTGATGTAGATGTGGATGTCTTTTTTCGGGTCGGTCATTTGCAGAAACAACAACTGCGCAATGACAGAGTTTGCCACGGTGTCATCAATTTCTGTTCCGAGGAAGATGACGCGATCCAACAAAAGGCGAGAGTATATGTCGTAGGCGCGCTCGCCCTGGCTCGTCTTCTCGATGACGGTGGGTATGTAGTAATTTTTCGGCGTTTCCATAGCTTGTGTTTGCTTATATTATCATAAGTCTGCTGCGTGTTCAAAGCGCTTTTATGGCATAATATGGCAGCGCATGCACTTTTTCATACCGTGTGCTGTGTTTTTTGTAGAGAAAGCACCGGGGATGCAAAAAACTCAGTTCGCCCGGCAGAGCAAACTGAGTTTGTAAAAGTTAACGGAAGTCGGCGATTAGCGTACGGTCTTAACCGTAACAGCCTCTTTACCCACGCGGTCGCGAAGGTAGTTGAGCTTGGCACGACGCACTTTACCGCGGGTCACCACCTCAATCTTGGCAATCTTGGGGGTATGTACGGGGAAGGAGCGCTCTACACCTTCACCATAGGCGATTTTGCGAACGGTGAAAGCCTCGTTCACGCCGGAACCACGCTTGCCGATGACGATGCCTTGGAAAATCTGCACGCGTTCTTTGCCGCTTTCAATAACGCGGCAGTGAACCTTTACCGTGTCACCTACGTTGAAGGGCGTCACTTCGGCCTTCAGCTGTTCCTGTTCGATCTTGTCGAGAATGTTCATCTTGTTCTCCTTCTGGTGTTTGTAAATGTTTCAGGAGCCTTTCGGCTCTGGCGGTTGCGGGAGTATACACTATTTTTACGAGCTTGGCAACCCAAATTTGTGTAAATGGCGTATTTTTTTTATTTTTCTTCGTTTTCGGCAGTCAAAAGGAGGGCTTGCAAGCGTTGCCGTTCTGCGTCCGAGTAAGGCGCGGGCGAAAAATCCTGCATGCGCCGCGAGACAACTGTTTTGACAATGGCAGCTACGCCTTGCGGCCCGTAAATGGTAAATTGCCAGTGCAGGGAGGTGCGCCCGATTTGTAATAGGGCGGCCTCTGTGCGTATGGGATCCCAAAATTGCAGGGGGGCTATAAAATCCGCTTCGGCATGTACGCGGGGGTAGCGCATGTCCATACGCGTAAAGCCGTGGGCGGCCAGGGCGTATACCTCGGCTTCCTGGGCGTAGCGGAAAAAGTTGGAGAAATAGACAATGCCGCTGGCATCCGTATCGGCAAAGGCTACGCGGCTGTGGTGGGTGTAGGCGGGCATGGCGGGGTTATCGGAAGATGGAGGTGCTGGTTTGGATAAACTCTGGCAAGCTGGGGTAGCAGCGGCGGTGGTCTAAATCTTTGTCCCACCCGTATTCAAAATATTGGGTGGTGTAAATGCGGGTTGCGGCATGCATGGGTAAGGAGCCGGTGGTGGCATCCGGCTCGTCATTGGTCAGCAAGTCCAGCAAGAGCACAACGTTGTGTCTGCCATCCCCGATGCTGATAAATTTGGCGTAATCAGTACCCAAATGCGGGCGCAGGCGGTTGGGTACGTTTTCTGAGATGGCGCGGAGGTTTTCGTTGCGTACGATGCTGCGGTAGTCTGCCGGGACGCTATCGAGGCGGAACCACCGCTCTGCCTCGGCTACGGATACGTTGTCCAGCACCTTATGCAGATGCGCATAGCGAATAGCGCGTAAGGCGGCATAGACGGCGCGCGGCGTGGCAACGGGGCGCCCGTCTGCGCCGGTGCGCGTTTCGTACATGTGGTGCAAGTCTCGCTCCAACGCTTCTTGTTCCGTTGGTTGGGGGTAGCAGAAAAACCACCCTAAAATCAGCACAACAACGCCCAGCCATATTAACCCTTTGATGGTGCGCAGGTATTGCAGCTTGGCAAGCAGGGCTTTAACATGGTTAACCAAGCTTTTATCTGCCTCGCCGAACTTGAAATTGGGGGCAGCGGTTTGGTGAGAGGCCGCAATTTCTTTTACGGTGCGGGCAGAGGGCGCATCCGGGGCAATTTGGGCGGCATCCACATAGGTGTACTCATTATCCGGCGGTGCTTGGTGTAACCTCGTCAGGTACCCAAAAACCACCAGCCGAATAAAGGTGCTGATGCCTAACAGCGGCCACATGACGACGAACCCGAAGGAGAGCCCTTTGTCCCGATACGGTGTTGCTTCCGAAAAAAGGCGTATCTTTTCTTCTCGCTCTTGGGTAAAGAGGCTTTCTATATCTTCATTGCATAGGGTGGAGTGGATGAGCTCCGGGCGCGTCGCCTCGATAATGGGGTAAGCTATCATGGTAATAGCCATGGCCAACAGCAACCCGCAGAACCATACTAAGTTGCGGCGCGGACCCGCCGCTGCGGCAATTTCCATCGCCAGCCATGGTGCCACCCACATCCAATGACGCCACTCTAATAAAAAATCCGGTGCAATGAAGGGGACGCGGACGATGGCATCGCCGCCGGTAAAGGTGCTGGGGTAGGCAACAACTATCATCATCATCCACGCCCCCAACATCACAATAAGGGTGCGAAGCGCGATGCTCAGCATGCGCGGTACCCGGTTAACGGAAAAGGTTTGTCCCATATATTCATTGTATAAAGTGACGGAGCCGATGTCAAGGCTCGGCTCCGTCAAACTGTGTTACATAAGCGTAACACGTCGGTAATCTGTGGCGGCCTAGCACCCTAAAAAGAGGTGCACATGGCGCATTTCCTTGCAGCCCTCTGTGGTGGCGATGTGCAGCAAGCGCTCCTCCACGTCTTGGGGCGGCGGGAGGCAGCGGTTGGGCAGGTCTGCGGTGAGCAGCTCCAGTGCGCAGGCATTGTGCAGCGCCATGGTGGTTTCGATAAAGCACATGCGTGTGGGCTCTTCCAGTATAAAGTTGAGCGGCTTTTTATTGTTCAGTACGCGCGAGGGCGGAATTTTGGTGCCGAACTCGTCGTCCACCCCCATGTTGGCTAACAGAATAGGGTTGTTGAGCACCGTTGCGGCTTGCAGCCTGTTGTGCAGGGCATTAAATTTACCGGTGGCCGTTACCATGCACCAGGATTGCGCCGCGCAGAGGTTGAGCGCATCGCTGTTGTGCACATCTACATATTCTACGCCCTCGGGTAGAGAGGCGGATACGTCTGCCGTATCAACAACGCAAACCTTCATGTTGTGCCTGCGGGCATAGTGTACTAAGCCTTTGCCCACTTTGCCGTAGCCGACAATGCAGATTTGCCTGCCGTCAACATCTGAGTAGCCCAATTGCCGGAGCGCGCGGAAAAAACTTTCTCCCGTACCCAAGCCGGTTTCTATGCGTTTGATGATGCCGGAATCTGCCACGATGACCGGGCGCTTGGTGCGTTCGTATGCGGCTACGCCGGAGCGTGTCAACTCTGCATATCCCAAAGTGGGCAGGCGGTGTGCGCAGCTGCCCGCGCAGTCTAATATAATGTCGAAGGTGTCTTCTTTAGCCGCCGTGTTAATGCCGAACTCGGGTAATAGACGGACGATGCCGGCATCTCTCGGTAAGGGGGATTTGGCGGGGATGTAGAGCTCTGCCCCGGCGGCACATAAGGCCATGTATTTTGCCAGCGTATTGCGGTAGATGGGGGTGGCATCTAACAGCTTCAACCCTTGCAGCGGCAGAAACTCAGCCCATTCCTCGGCTTGCCGACGCAGTGTCGGCCACTCGTCCGCCTCGTAATAGCGTTCCAGATATGTTGCAATCTTGCGCGCGTTCTCGTTCATGCCCTCCAGTCTACTCTCACAAGCGCATCTTGGCAAGCGCAAATCCTGCTCATGCCGGGAAAAGTGCGTGCTTTTATTTGTTATGACGGCAGCTGCGAGAGCAGGGAAAGTGTTGCTTGCGGGCCGTTGGCACCCCCGGCGTGGGAGAGGGAGTGGGGCAGCCAGTGGGTGCCGGCTTCCAAACGGTAAATGGCGAGGTAGCGGATGCGGTCCCCCGGTATTTCCTCCAAGTGTACGGCACAGGCAAAGTCCGGGGTGGCATCCAGAGTGCCGTCAAAGTCGTCTATCACGAGCTCGAACGCATAGAGCCCCCGCACCGGGGCCCGGAAGAGGACGATATTTTGCCGGTGTTGGGCGTCCTCGTCCTTGTGCCAGGTGAGGGGGTAGTTGTATGGGGTGGGTATGGGGGTGGCATCCGTAGCGTCGGCTTCTTTATATTGGTGCAGTTGCGTTGCAAGTTTGCGGCACAGCAGGCAGCGCAGCAAAAAATTGAGCAGGTAGGTGCTGCCTGCCCAAATATACCACCACATCAGGGCATTTTGCAGGAGCTGCGGCTCATTGTTGCTGTATGCCCAAAAGGCAAAGCAGAAGAAGAGGGCAGAGAGCACCGCACCAATCATAAAAAAGCCGAAAATGCTGGGCGGTATGAGCAGACACAGAAAAATGATGACAACTTGCGCACGGAGGTTGAGCTGCAGTACCTCCCTGTACAATGTGCGTGCATAGCGCGCGGCGGCTCTCTCCAGCTCCGGTTGGGTGGCATCCTTGTGTATTTGCATGGCCATAGTATAACATGTGCCGGGCGGAATTGCAATTTTTTGCGCGTGCAAAAAACAGCCCATTACCGTAATGGCGGTAATGGGCTGTGTGTAAATCGTGCTGATTTGGTATTACCAGAAGATGGCGTAGAGGATAATCGTGAGGATGATGACCGCCCAGCCGAATACCTTGGCGCGGGTGGAGGTCTTCATCTGGATGATTCCCTTGTCGGTAAGCACAACGGTCTCGCCGCCCTTCACATGGTTAACGATGGTGAGGATAAGGCCTACCACGCACACGGCGATGAAGGAGAAGCCCATGCGGTTGAGGAAGCTTTGGTCCGTAGCTCCCAGGAAGCTAATCCACTTGAAGGAAGCGTAGAAGACTGCCCCCAGCAGAATGCCGAGCCAACCGAAGATGCGCGGGCACTTGGGCACGAAGAAACCAAACAGGAACACGGCCAGCACACCCGGGC
>SUVM01000022.1 GCA_015062015.1 Akkermansiaceae bacterium
CCCTGCAAATTAACGCCAATATCCTCTCCTACGCCTTGCTCAAATAGGCAGTTTGCCTACGGTTTAATCTTTTCAGGCTTGCATCAGCATTTTGAATGCTGTACTTGCGCAAAATTATTGTATTTCAATAATATAGAGGCTTCCGAAGCATCGAAAATACAAGGTAATACGTTTCAGGTTTTTATCTCTTAACATATTTTTTTTAGTATTTTATAACTTTTAGGCTTGCACCAGCATTCAAAATGCTGATGCAAGCCTGAAAAGATTAAACCGTAGGCAAACTGCCTATTTGAGCAAGGCGTAGGAGAGGATATTGGCGTTAATTTGCAGGGCGTTATCGAGCTCACTGCCACCGCAGCAGCAACAGTTGCGGGAGTTGGAGCTATCGTTCAAGCCATCTGCGGAGTAGACAAGAACCAATTTACCCTGCAAGGAGACCCCCTCGAGATAGCCCTTGGCGGAGTCCTCGTCGGTTTCTAATGCGGTGATGGGAAAAATAGTTGAGAAAATGGGGTGGGACTTAGCGATTTTTTGCAGAGAATCCGCCCCGAAGATGATGCCCATTTCTCTGCGAAAAGAGGCATCCCAATCCTCGCAGGAGCAACCGGCAGATGCGAGCAAGAAGCCGCCGCTTTCGACATATTTTTTAAGGTTTTCGCGTTCTTTTGCCGTGAGGGTAAAGGAGCCCTCACCGGTCATCACAATAAAGGGGAATCGGAAGAGTTCTTCGCGATCCAAACGTACGGCACGGAAGCGGCGCGCCGTGTTGATGCTGGTTTTTTGCTGCACGGTGCTCAAAAACTCATCGCTGAAGCAGCGGGAGGTTTTGGTGCCGGCATAAATAAGGTTGCCGCATTGCACCACGCCTTCTTTGGCGGCGCAGCTTGCGGAGGCAAGCAGTAAACACGCAAGGATTTTTTTTAATAAGGTCATGAGCGGTTAAAGTAGGAGCGCACGGCATCGAGGTAACGCGTGGGCACTTGTTCTGTATAATTGGCGGGGAGGTTGACGGCATCCGGAGCCGGGGGGGTACCCGGCGTATCTGCCGAGGGATGGAAGGGTTGATTGGGGCCGGATGCTGTGCCTGCAGAGGGTACGGGCTTGCCCGGTGCCGTATCGGCATGGCCGGAGTAGTCTGCACGGCCGGGGCCTACCACACGGCCGGACATACGCCCCGGAGAGCCACCGGGGGAACCGAACCCGGCATAGCCGCCGGATGCCATACCTTTGCCGGGGCCGGGCTTGTTGCCGCCGGACGAAGACCGGCACATACCGTCACAAAGTTGAGACAAGGCTTGACAAGCGGACTGAGAAAGGCCGTTTTGGCAGGCTTTACAGGCATTGGAGCAAGCCTCTGCATTGGCCTGAGCCTGCAACAAACGCTGCAAGGCTTCTGCCGCACGGCGGGCGTGGCTCTCTGCCTCAGCAGAATGGTGCTCGGAGGCATAGTGCACGGCCTGCTGCATGAGCGTTTCTATTCCGAGCTCGTCGGCGGCTTGCAGCAAGGCCGTCAAAAAGGCGGAGGCCTTAGCCAAATCGGCATCGGGAGCCATTTCCTGCTGCAAAGCATGGGCCTGCTGCATCAAGGCGCGCCAATCCTCCAAGAGCAGGCTTTGGTCTGCCCCCAAGCCCTCTAATTTGGCGGGTTGCGTTGTGATGGGGGAGCCAAACTCTGTCTTAAAGCGGCGCATCAGCTCGCTGAGCTGCTTTTGCTGTTCTGCGAGCTGCGAGATACGGTTTACAATAGCCTGAAGCTCTGCAAGGCACTTCACTTTTTGGGCTTCGGCATCTTGGCGGGCAAGCTCTTGCTGCTCTGCAAGGCGGGCGCGTTGAACAGCCTGCACGGCGGCAGCCCAATCTTGCTGCGGGAGCTGCAAACTGAGCTGAGAGAGTGCCTGTTGCTCTGCCGCCAGCTTTTCCGCAAGGCGCTCAGCCAAAGCAGACAAGGAGGAATCCATAGCAAAGGCCGGGAAATCGCGGGCAATGGAAGCCGCCAGCTCTTGTGCCTTTTTATTGGCGGCCAACACTTGTTGTAACGCGGCGGCACGCGCCTCGGGCGTAGTGGCGGCAGCCAAGGCCTCCAACGCGCGGTCATTAGCCTCCAAAACGGACTTGAGTTGGTTGTACCGCGCCTTAAAGCCGAGATACGAAAGCTCCAGCCGCAAAATCTCGGCATATTCCGCAGGGGAAATCACCGTAACCGTAGCCGTTGCAGAAGAAACGATGTGGAAGCGGAAGGGGTTGTCGTCCCCGGCCTCGGCACGGAACTCCAGCTTATCACCGGCTTTAACGCCTAAATCTGCCGTATGGAAGGTTTGTTTAATCGTGCGTTCCGTAGCACGGGCAGAGCAGTCTTCTTTCACGCCGTGCTGGCGGTAAGGGGCAAGTGCCTTAAACAGCTCGAATCGGGAGACGCCGTAATCATCTGCCGCCTCGGCATGCAGTTGCAGCGGGTAGCCCTCTACCACATATGAGCCATTTTGCGGTTGGCGAATCTGCACTTGCGGTGCGGCATCCGGCACGGGGGCAAGGCGTGTGCGCACGGGGGCATCTGCCGCACTGCCGTTGGCATCGTACACCTGCATTTCGAGCGTACCGGCACGGCGCACCGTCATTTCAAAATGAGCCGTATCGGCGGCAACGGTTCCGGCAATGGGTTCTGCGGCGGAGCCATCTGCCGGGGTAAAGAGAGCCTGAGCACGTTGAAGGGGTAAATTGCAGCGCAGAGTAAAGCGCACGGAGCCGCCATCGGGCACGCCAATCTCGCTGCCGCCCAAACGTACCTCGCGGGGGGCAAGCCCGGTGTAGGGCAAGGGAATGAGCTGCGCCCGCCCGGAAAGAATGCGCGGCAAACGCTTAACATGCACAGGCACAAAGCGGCTTCCGGCGCGGCCGTCTGCCGTGTAAAAAGCAATAGAGCAAGGTGTGGTAACATTCTCCAACATCCGAGAATAGCGCCCCTCTGCATCGCAAACAACAGGCAAAGATTGCTCCGGCACGCCGTCTGCCCGTAGGCGCAACACGATTTCTCCGGGGGGCGGCTCGCCCTCTATGGTACAAGCCACCTCCAGGGCCTCGCCATAGTTTACCTCCAAAACCTCGGGGGAAATGCGGAAGGTATAGGGAGAATACGGCGGCACGTCCTCATACGGGTACAACAAACGCATACCCAGCACCTTAAACGCCACCGGGCAAGATGTTTGAAGCGCAATAAGCGCCAATACAGAGCACAGCAGCCACAAGCCGCCTTTGCCCAAGCGTTTCAGCGCGGGGCGATGCTCTGCGGCGGTTTCTACCGCACTAAGGGTCTCTTGCCGGGCGCGTTGCGTTAACCATGCAGACAGGCCGCCCCCCCGGGCCGGGGTGGGCAAAGAAAGTGCCCCGGAGATGGCGCAACGCGGGTCCGCATTCAGCGCATCAAACTCTTGGGGCAACCGAGCCGCCACCCGCCAAGCGGACACCACCCCCCAAATACCACCCAAACACGCCACACCCCCCAACACCCACAACAAACAGAAGCGCGTATCTGCAGACAACACAAAAGCCCAATCTGCCAAGGCCAGCAGCAATGCAGGTATAGGCAACAAAGCTGCCGCAACCAGCCAAACCCGCAACAACTGCCCCATAAAACAACAGGCAGCATTGCGCCTCATTTCTCTACTCAACCGGCTCATGGCAACCCCTTTCTTCTGCGTATAAACCACATAGCACCCAAGCACAACACCATAACGGTGAGCACTTGCCATTTTGCCCACAAAGAGCAGTATACCCATTCGGTATGCTGCACGCCGGCAGGCAGTGTAAGAATTTGCTCCAGCTCCTGCAGAGACATATCGGCGCGTAATACTTTGCCTCCGGTCATCTCTGCCACACGCACGGCGGCCTCGGCATCCGCATTCAGATTATCCTGCTCACCGGGCAAATCGCGCACGGTAAGGCGGCATTCCGGGGCCGGGGTATCCTCCCCCGGCACATAAGCACGCAACAAGTATTCCCCGGCAGGTAACTCTGCCGTACGGCAGTGCCATTGCGGCAAGGATCCGGCTGCCGTTAAAGCGGCGTCGTACACCGCCACAGGCTTACCATCTGCCAGAGAACACACCTCCAGCTTAACGGACTGCGGGCGCCCCACCCCACGCCAGCGCATGGTACACCCTACGGGCTGCCCCTGTTGAACGGAGTTGCGGTCCGGATGCAACGAGAGGTCGTACCCCGGCATAAACTCTGCGGCGGTTTGAAGCCACGGGAGGTAATAGCGCCAGAAATCTCGGTAGAGGTTGCACTGCTCTCTCGCTTCGGGGTAAAAATCCCACTTCCAAAGCCCTTCGCCGTTGATGGCGGTAACAGCCCCCAACCCGCAGCGCATGACAGCCAGCATAGGTAAATCTGCGGCGCGTGCATCTGCCAAAACCGTGGTTTGCGGGCGTAACTCGGGCACGCGGCACACGTCTTCCAGCTCCGGCAATACAGGCCACACCTCATCCTGCGCCCCGGGCAACAAGGTACCGAACAACCCCTGCTCCACCCCGGCTGTTGTGGGGAACAAGCGCGCCTGCACCGGGGTATCTGCCCCGCGAACAAAGGGCTCCAACGCATCCAAAGCGGGCAAGGAGCCATCATGGCAACGCCCGCGCGCCAGAACCAACACACCGCCGTTCTCGGAGATATAACGCTGTAAGGCCGCAACGGAATCATCTGTCAGGAAATGCTCCATCCCCTTACCGAACACCACAATATCGAAGCGTGCGAACTCCTCTGCGGTTGCGGGCATATCATGCGTCTCGGACGGTGTACTGTCGTCATCCCCGGAGTTTATGTGGTAATAGCGCTTATCTGTGAGGCGATGCACGGAGCGCACATCAAACACGGGTTGGGCACGCAGATACTGAGCTAAAAACTTACTGTCCCAATAGGGGGCTCCCTCTGCAAAGAGCACGCGGATGCGAGAGTTAACGGCGCGCACGGTAACCCGCACGGCATTGTTATCCGGCCGCGCCTCGCCGGCCACAGGTAAGGCACGCAAAGTGTATTGCCCCTCTTGCAGCGCCAGCGGGAAGCTTACCTCGCACTGCGCCCCGGCAGAGAGCTCGTGCACCTGAGTCTGCAACACCTTGCCCTCGGCATCGCACAGCTCTACCTTTACCGGGCCCTGCGGCAAACGCACCTTACGCACCATGGCTCGCAGGCGCGTCTCTACGCCCGGGTAAGAATGCACCAAGGGATAAAATGTGCTTACCTCCACATCCGGCTCTTGCCAAGTGGAGCCCAAGGGCAACACATGCACCGGGCAACCCGCAGCCCCGGCGCGGGACACAAGCGTTTGCCATGCGCGCGGGTCGTGCTCTCTGCCATCGGTTAAGAGCACCATCCCCGCAAGCGGCACGCCTTTGCGGCGGTAGGCCTCTGCCTGCCGAGCCAGCCCCTCCATCACGCGCGAAGCGGTATCCGCCGGTTGGTGGGTGCGCAGCTCTTGCGCAGAATCACAGGCGCGGGGAGAGTCCCCCAGCATAAGCCAACAGGCATTGCGCTTGCGCATGGCTTGTGCCAAAGGCTCAACAAATTGTATGGCCGTAGCATAGCGAGACGGAGCCTGCGCATCATCCTGCACAGGGGCAGCCATAGAGGCCGATACATCCACCCCCACCAACCAAAGCGGTGCATCATTGGCGGGGCGTTCTTCCTCGTAACCGGGGTTGAGCAACAAGGCCAACCCGGCCAACACCGCCACAACGGTCAAGCCCACACAGCACACTTTATACCCGCGAGGCAACAGGCGGCAGGCCCCCACTGCCAACCACGGCACCAATGCCGTAAGCAACAAAGCCAACGGAACTAACACCGGATAAGGAATAACGGGTTGCAGCATCATGGCGTTTGGGGGGTGGGGTTAGTTTTCGGCGAGCGGCAAAGCAACAACTCAAGAATAAAGATAACCATGGCACAGGCTAATAACCACGGCCACAATTCTATGCGCCCTTTAGCAGCATCTGCAGTACCCTGTGCATCAAACGCAACAGGCTCGGCGGCTTGGCCTGCCACCTCGGGCACAAACGATACGAGTGCAGACTCCTCTGCCGGGAAGTTGACGGCCTGTACTTTGAGCACCTCGTCGCCGGCCAACCAGCGGTATACACCCGGGCGCACTGTTTGTTGAGAGCGCAATGTGTGGCGTAACGGCACCGTTGGCAGCTCGGCACCGGCGGCATCTAGCAGGCGTATCGTCTGAGCTTCCACATGGGTGGGTACCTCCAGCTGCAAATAGTCCTGCCCCGCCACCAACTCCGCCTCGGCTCCGCCGGTATTGCGAGAGTGCAACAACAGCTCCGCCATCAGCGGCAAGCACAAGGGCGAGTACGCCCAGCGATTATCGCGCGCTGTTACAGGCATATTCCATACAATCAGGCTCCCCGCCCCCACCGGGCAACGCAGCAAGGCAGGCACGCCATCCGTATACCGCAGCAGCACCGAGCTGCCTACAGGTAAAGATTTGCCGAAATTGCCACCCAAGCGCGCATATATCGCCTCTTGCTGCAATTGATGGAGTGCCGACGGCGCAAAAAGCTCGAAAACGGCATCATCCTTAGCCACTACCTCGGTTTCCCAATGGCTGCCATCTGTCTTCAATTGGCCGGTGTACGCCGCCTCGCAGCCCTCCAGCAAGGGGGCACATGCCGTATCCTTCTGCAAATCGGGCAAAAGAACCACCACGCCGCCCGCTTTCAACAATGCACGAATCGCCGGGGCATCTGCCGCGGCAGGGGCCTGCCATACCACAAAATCTGCCGCAGTATCGGGCAAAGCGGGCAACTGCAGTGTTTGCAGGTAGGGTATGTTCTCCAAGGCTCGCAGCACAAACCCCATGCGGGCGCGGTCCGGAGTAATGGCCAGGCAACTCAATTTACTGCGCACCGGCACCACGGCATAGCGCTCGTTATCCGCAGAAAAAGCATCTTTCTCGGTATACGCATGTAGCACCCAATCTGCGGCATCCTGCGGTGCCGTGAGCGAGAACACGACAGTTCCCTGCCCGTTGGGCTCCGGCCGGCAGGGTTGAGAAAGGCGCAAATCCCCTGCTGCCAGCGTAACATTAAGCACCACCGGCTCTTGAGTTTTGGCGGCAAAGTGGCGCACCCCCACCGTAACCAGCACCTCTTGCCCCGGTATGGGTTTAGCGGGCGTTGTGGTAAGGGATTCCACGCAGGTGTTCTCCTGCACGGGTGTTTGCGCCACATTCAGACAACGCAGGGGCGTATTGGGGCGTTTTTTCAACAGCTCTGCCAAGGGTTTTTCCATGGTGGTGCGCTGGAAGTCGGATATCAACACCAATTCGCCCTTTTGGTACTCTTGCAAATGCTCCAACTGCTGTGCAGCAGACTCCAAGAGCTCTGCCACGGCACCGGCGGCGGCAGGTTGGCAAGTGGTATCTGCCAATTCCCTCAGCACCATGGCCTGCGCGCTCTCCGGCGCATCGAACAGGGAGGTGGAGAATCCGGCTGTCGTCATAAAATTAACGCGATCTGCCGGGGCAAGAGATTTCACCTCCGCATGAGCCAGCTCCACAGCACGGTTCATACGCACCACCTGAGCATCTGCCGCAGCCATGGAGGCGGTGTTATCTAACACAACCACCATCACGCGCTTGGCATCCCCCTCTTCATCGTTACCCCAATAGGGTTGCAAAAAAGCAGCAGCCAAACACGCACACAACAGGGTACGCAGCAACAATAAAATACGGTCCCGCGGCCGCGTACGCCGCATTTGCAAGCGTACCAGCTCTTGCAACAGGGTTACGGAACTGAAGAGGCGCTGCTTGGGCCTGCTCCGAGACAACAAATGCACAGCCAGGGGCAGCACTGCCGCCCCCATAAGCCACCACGCAGGGTTATGTACATGTAGCATCATCTCGCCAGTGTATCAAATAAGGGATAAAAGGAATGATGGGTTTGCACCGGCAAATACAACATGCCGCGTGCAGCTGCCATAGCTTGCAACGCTGCACGGCGTTGCTTCACCATGGCGGTGTAGGCCGGGTTAAGCTCATCGGGCTTGCAAATAACGGCTGCACCGGTCTCCATATCTACATAGCGGTACAAAGCAGAGCCGCTCAAAACCAGCTCGCCGGGGTCCGCCACATGCACCAGCACCAACTTACAACCACGGTGCAAATACATGTTGAACGCCTGCAGCAGCGCGTCTGTATCGCAACAGAAATCCGATATTACCATAATGGTGGCAGGGCGCTCTAACAGCCGTTGAGAAGCCGCTAACGCCTGCGGTAAATCCGTTTGGTTGCCGGGTTGCACATGCTCCAGCAAATGCAGACATTGGTTGAGATGCGTTGCCGTGGAACCGGGTGGGAGAAAACTGCGGATTTTTTCATCAAAAATCTGCAACGACACGCGGTCATGCCCGCGCACCACTAACCACGCCACGCATGCCGCAAAATGGGCAGCATACTGCAACTTGCTGATGGGGGCAAGCTCTTTGTACCCCATAGAGGCAGATGCATCCAAAAAGATATGGCACTCCACATGCGACTCATGCTCAAACGTTTTAAGCTGCATCTTATCGCTACGGGCAAAAACACGCCAATCGATAAGGCGGGGGTCATCTCCGGGGTAATAAGCGCGGTACTCCAAAAAGTCACTACTACTACCGCGACCTTTCGCGCGGTGCGAACCGCTCAGCCACCCCTCCACCATCATCCGCACCGCAAAGCGATAATTCGCTAAGCGGCTCATATCCTGCGGCGTTAAGATGGAAGGGCTATCGGCCATAGGTGCAGCAAATCATCAAAGCAAACTATCAATGACCGCATCCATGCTCACTCCCTCGCCGGTAGCGGCATAGTTGGGTATTAAGCGGTGGCGCAACACGGGGTGCAAAACAGCGCGCACCTCTTGCGGGGACACACTGCTCTTGCCACGCAGCAAGGCCATGGCTCTGGCAGCCGCTAACAGGCATTGCCCGGCACGCGGGCCGGCACCGCAGGCTACATATTTTTTCACCATTGGAGCGGCCTGCTCGTTTTCGGGGCGTGTGCTTTGTACCAATTTGACAATGAGGGTGTAAACATCATCCGGAACAGGTATTTGCGTTACAGCCTCTTGCAGCTCCATGACAACGGCGGCATCGGCCACGGCATCTGCCGTAGGGGCGGCAAGGCCGGCTGTGCGGCGCAGCACCTCCTCCTCCTCCTTGGCAGAGGGGTAGCCAATATCGATGCGGAAGAAGAAGCGGTCCAACTGAGCCTCCGGCAAGGGGTAAGTACCCTCGTGCTCCACGGGGTTTTGCGTGGCATAAACAATAAAGGGCTCTTCCAAACAACGCGTAGCACCGGCAACCGTTACCTGCTTTTCCTGCATGGCTTCCAGCAACGCTGCCTGGGTTTTAGGGGGGGTGCGGTTAATTTCGTCCGCCAACAACAAATTGGTAAACACCGGGCCGGGCACAAACTCAAAACGGCGCAAGCCCTCTGCACTGCCCTGCAAAATCTCGCTACCCACAATGTCCGTAGGCATCAAATCCGGCGTAAATTGAATACGCCCGAACTTTAAGCCCAGCACCTTACCCAGAGTAGAGACAAGCAGTGTTTTAGCCAACCCGGGCACACCCACCAGCAAACAATGCCCCCGGCACAGCAAGGAGGCAAGCATTTGCTCTACCACGGCATCCTGCCCAACGATAACGCGGGCTATTTCTCGGCGTATCTCTTCAATTTTTTGCTGAAGGTGCTTCCAGAGTTCTTCGGGAGTCTGTTCCATAATAAAATTCGGCCCGGGTACATAGGGCTGTACTAAAAATAACATGCAAAAATCATCCGTCAAGCCATAAATGCAAACAACCCAACAAAAAACATGCCTGGAACAACATGATACACATAAAACTTGACTCTGCGCCACAATAGGGCTTAAATGATGAACGGCTATGAATCATTTTTCCTACTACAACCCGACTCGCTACGTTTTCGGACACGGAGAATACCAAAACGTAGGCAAGCTGCTGCACGGACGCACCAAAAAACTGTTGCTGCACTACGGGGGAGGCAGCATCAAACGCAGCGGTTTGTACAATGCCGTTGTTAACGCCTTAAACGACGCCGGGATAGCCTTTATAGAATTGGGTGGCGTAAAACCCAACCCATGTTTGGAAACCGTGCGCACCGGCATTGCCTTGTGCCGAGAGGAACAGGCAGATTGCATATTAGCCGTTGGCGGCGGCAGCGTTATAGACTCTGCCAAAGCCATTGCCATGGGGTGTGCCCACCAAGGGGATGTATGGAAACTCTTTACCGGAGAAGAACAATTAAGCGCGCCGCCCCTGCCCGTGGCTACCATCCTCACCCTACCCGCAGCAGGTAGCGAAAACAGCCCCAACACCGTTATATCCAACCCCGCCACCAACCGCAAACTGGGCTACGGGCACGAGCTGTTGCGGCCTATGCTCAGCATCGTATGCCCGGAGCTCTTCCTCACCCTCCCGCAAGAACAAATGGCCTATGGGGCCTGCGACATGCTCTGCCACATCTTCGAACGCTATTTTACCAACACCCCCGGCACCGAGCTTACCGATGCCCTGTGCGAGGCCACCATGCGCACCATCATGCAGCAAGCCTCCATTTTACGCCAAGAGCCGGGCAACGAAGCCGCCTGGGCTCAGCTCGCCCTCAGCGGCACGATTGCCCACAACAACATACTGGGCCTTGGGCGAGAACAAAGCTGGACCTGCCATGCTTTGGAGCACGAGTTAAGTGCCGTTTACGACGTGCCCCACGGTGCCGGGCTTGCCGTGATTGTACCTGCCTATTTTGACGCAGTATGGCGGGCTAACCCGGGGATTTTTGCACAATGGGCCGTCAATGTGATGGGTGTAAGTGCCTCTCGCGACACGGAGCGCGTTGTACAAGAGGGCATACGCCGCCTGCGTGCATGGTACCGCGAACTGGGGTTACCGCAAACGCTGCAAGAGCTGGGCATACCGGCAGAGGCAGATGTTGCAGCCATGGCCGCCGGGGCTTGCTCCGTACGCGCGGGCGGCATACTGCCCGGTGTCAAAGCCCTCAACCAAGCAGAGGCTCAGGCCGTATTTGAAGCCTGCCGCTAACAAACATCACCGGCAGGATGAAACGCCCCGCCCTGCATCCCGCCCAAACAACAACAACAAAGCTCCACCACAACCACCATGACAAAAAACATATTCCTTACCATTGCACTTACCGCCGCCGGGCTCCTCATCTGCAGCTGCCAACAATATGTACCCGTCTACCGAGGCGGGCACGAGGTTGCCACCCCTATGTCCGAAACCCGTTAACACGCACCACCCCGCAAAACACACTTTGGGCTTGACGCACAAGCCCGACCTGCTAGAATGATACTGTTATGAATATCTCACGCACACTCGCTGCAAGTGCAGCAATGTTCTTGGGGGGCATATCCGCCGCAACGGCGGAAGATACACGGCCTAATATCCTCTTCATCATATCGGATGATCACTCCGTCAACGCCTTAGGCAGTTGCGAAAAAGACTCTCCCGTACCGCTGCCCGGCTTACGCCGCTTGGCAGATGAGGGCATGGTGTTTGACCGCGCCTACTGTGCCAATTCTCTGTGCGGGCCGTCTCGCGCCTGCATGCTGACGGGCAGACACTCTCACAACAACGGGTTCTTGTACAACTACGGCGGCCCGGCCTTTAACGGGGCACAGCCCACTTACCCCAAAATGCTGCAAGAGGCAGGCTACCAAACGGGGATTGTCGGCAAGTGGCACCTCATCTCGCAACCCACGGGGTTTGACTCCTGGCAGGTGTTCCCCAGTCAGGGAGACTACCTGAACTCCACCTTCCACACGGCAGATGCCAACGGGCGCACCAAAACAATACGCCACCGAGGTTATGTGACGGATGTTGTCACCAACATGGCCATCACCTGGATGGAAAGCCGCGACAAGACCAAGCCGTTTGCCCTCATCGTTGGACACAAAGCCCCGCACCGCAACTGGCTGCCGGCCCCCCGCCATTTAGAGATCATCAAAAAGCATGTGGCTAAGATGACACCCCCGGCCACCCTGCACGATAATTGGGAAAACCGCCCCGAGTTCCTGCAACACAACCGCCAAACAGTAGGCTGGGACCTCTGCAACTGGAACGATAACCACCTCATGTACAAAGAAATCCCCTTCGACGTCATGAAGGAAATCATCCCCAAACACCAGCTGCGCAACAAAATTAAAAACGGCGAGTTCCAAGGCCAAATCCCCGCAGACTTCGACATCGAAAAACACCAACCCAAGTTCGCTCCCAAAACCAACCTCGGCTGGAATACGGATTGGATTGAGCCCGGTCTGCAACAAGTCTACGTCGACTTCTACACCAAACGCACCCGCGAATTTGTGGAAGCCATGCGCGCCGGCAAAATCAAAACCCGGGAGGATATGACCGAGCAACGCTGGCGCTGGTACATGGAAGACTACCTGGGCACCATCCTCTCTTTGGATGAATCCATAGCCTCCCTGCTGGACTATCTGGACCAAAGCGGCCTGTCCGAAAACACGCTCGTTGTCTACGTTGGGGACCAAAGCTTCTACATGGGCGAGCATGGGCTGTACGACAAGCGTTGGATTTTTGAGGAATCCATGCGCATGCCCCTCGTCATGCGTTGGAAAGGCAAAATACCGGCTAAAACACGCAGCAACGCTATGGTGCAGAACATAGACTACGCCCCCACCCTGCTGGAAGTAACCGGTACCGACACAGAAAAAAACACGCGCACCATGGAAGGCACCTCTCTGGTACCCCTCTTTGCAAACGGTGATGCCCCTCAATTCCGCGACCGCCCGCTCTACTACGCCTTCTACGAGCAACCCGGCGAGCACAACGCCCCGCGCCACGACGGCATCCGCACCGCCCGCTATACCTTTGCCCGCATCTGGACCCCGCTGGACTACGAGCGCAAAAGCGGTGTACGCAAGCCCGAAAACGAATGGCTGCTCATTGACAATGAAAAAGACCCGCAGCAAATGCGCAACGTCTCTCAGGACCCCGCCTATGCCGAAGTCATGAAACAGCTCACCGAGCAATACCACGCTGCCCGTAAGCTTTACCGCGTGCCCGACACCTGCCCGGGAGACGGACACCGCATCCCCGATTACCTCCCCTCTTGGGGGCCGGGTGATAACGACCGCATTAAATAATCCGTCACCACCCTTTTTCGGTCTGAATCCGCCCCGCCGGATTCAGACCGAAAAAATTTTATTTTATGGGAACTGCTCATGAGTGATTCATTTTATTTGGCACCCACAGAATGGTGTTATTTTAAGTTCAGCGCAACAATTCACCCTCCCCGGACCATTCCGTTACCGGGATACGGAAGAGCGAGTAATGACTCAATTAAAGCTTGACAAGACGGGGGATTTTGTAGCTATCTATAAAGAAGCAAACACACCCGCGGCGCAGCTGCGGCAAACCACTTTCACACCATGTCCAAGACACTCATCATTGCAGAGAAACCGAGCGTAGCAGCAGATTTAGCACGCGTACTAGGCAAAAAGCTCGGCAAGCTGAAAAAATCTGAGGCGGATGGCAGCTATGCCAACGATAGCATCGTCATTACCTCGGCCGTAGGTCACCTGGTGGAGCAAAAAAAACCGCAAACAGCAGATGGCAAGAGCCTGCCGTGGAAAATGGATTACCTGCCCGTGATGCCCAAGAGCATGGAGTTGGAGCCCATCCCCAAGTCGGCAGATCGCCTGCGTAAGGTGCTGAAACTGGCACGCAGCAAAGACATCTGCATGCTGGTTAATGCATGCGATGCCGGGCGCGAAGGTGAGCTGATTTTCCGTAACATCATCCGCTTCGGAAAAATCAAGAAACCGCTTAAGCGCCTGTGGATGCAAAGCATGACGGATGATGCCATACTGGAGGCATGGAGCAGCCTGAAAACGGACGAAGAGATGGCTCATTTGGCGGACGCCGCCATATGCCGCTCGGAATCGGATTGGTTGGTGGGGCTTAACAGTACGCGTGCCCTGACGGTGTTGCAATCCGGCTCCGGCGGATTCAACATTACCCCTACGGGGCGTGTGCAAACCCCCACCTTAGCCCTGTTGGCGGCAAGGCAAAAAGATATTCTTTCTTTCACCCCGGAAGAGTACCGGGAAGTAAAGGCTACCTTTAAGGCAGAAGCCGGCAAGTATGAAGGCAAATGGTTTGATGCCGCGTGGAAAAAGGACGAAAAGGCCCCGCAGCGCACCAAGGAGCGCATTTGGGATGCCGCCACGGCGCAAGCGATTGCCGACCGCTGCGCCGGCCAACCCGGCGAGGTAAAGGAGGTGAAGAAACCGGTTTCGATGCCGGCTCCGCTACTGTTTGACCTCACTTCCTTGCAGAAAGAAGCTAGCAATCGTTTCGGGTTTTCGGCCAGTCGCACCCTGCAAATCGCACAAGAGTGTTACGAGAAGCACAAAGTGCTTACCTACCCGCGTACGGACTCCAAGTACCTGCCGGATGACTACATCGGCATCGCTAACAAAACAGTGGGAGCGATTGCCCGGAATATGCCGACTTTAGCCCCCTTTGCCGAGGAAATTTTAGCAGGTAAGCGCGTACGCCCCTCCAAACGCATTTTCGACAGCTCTAAGGTAAGCGACCACTTTGCCATTATTCCCACGGGCAAATTCTTATCCCTTACCGGGGATGCCGCCAAAATCTTTAATTTAGTGGTGCAGCGCTTTTTGGGAGTATTTATGCCCAATGCGGAATACGAGGATACAGAGCGCACGACCATAGTCAGCACGCCGGGTGCAAAAGACCACTTCTACACCCACGGCCGCGTGATGCTGAAAGCCGGCTGGAAGGCCTTGTACGGCAATGCCGACAAGCGTAAGAAAGACGAGCTCTGCCCTGTAAAGAAAACAGAGAAAGTGCAGACGGAAAAGACGGAGGTGCATGTAGACCGCACTCGCCCGCCGGCTCCCTACACGGAAGCCACCCTGCTTACCGCCATGGAAACGGCAGGTAAACTGGTGGATGACGAAGAACTGGCCTACGCCATGAAAGAGCGAGGCCTTGGCACCCCGGCAACGCGTGCCGCCATTATAGAAGGCCTTATCACGCAAGAATACATTGCCCGAGACGGCAAAGATTTGGTAGCCACCCGCCGCGGCATGGATTTAATAGACCTGCTGAGCAAAATTGGCCTGAGCACGCTTTCCAGCCCCGAGCTTACCGGGGAATGGGAGTTCCGGCTCAAACAAATGGAAAGCGGCAAGCTGGCGCGGGAAATGTTTATGAAAGACATCCGCACCTATACCACAGAAATTGTGGATGCCGTGCGCGATTACATGCAAAACGGCACTAACGAAGAGCTGCACATCACCTGCCCGGCCTGCGGCTCGCCCACGCTCAGCTCTCGCGTGGATGCCGTATCCTGCCCGGCATGCAAGTTCCGCCTGCGCCGTGTACATGCCGGATTGAGCCTGAGCGACGACATGCTGTGCAGCCTCGTTACGCAGCGCGAGCTGCCGGTGATGGACGGCTTCCGCTCCAAATTCGGCAAGCCGTTCAAAGCCGGGTTGCGCTTAACCGCCCCGGAAAAAGAAAACGGCGTATGGAAGGCAGAGTTCTTCTTTGAGGACGATAAAAAGCAAGAAGACACCGCCCCGGCAGAACAAAGAACCTTGGGCAAAGTAACAGTAAAAGGGCAAGGCGAGCTGGAGCTCTTTGAAAACGAAAAACAATGGAGCGTACCAAACTTCCGCCTTGCCTCCGGCAAAACCGGCTTTGCCATGTCCAAAAGCATATTGGGTAAAGAGATTGACATTGAGCAACTTTACCGCGTACTGGCAGATGGTAAGAGCGAGCTGATTACCGGCTTTGTCTCTCAACGCACCAACAGGCCCTTCGATGCCTTCCTGACGCTGGATGAAAAGAAAGGCAATGTTGCCTTTGAGTTCCCGCCGAGAGAACCGCGCAAAAAATCCACAGACAAATCCGCAGCCAACAGCAAATTTACTGCCGCCGATGCCACGGCGGAAGACCTCTCTAAAGCTACGCGCCACGGAGCCGTTAAGCTGAAAGGCAAGGGCGAACACCAGCTGCTGGAAACCGATGCCGCTTGGCATGTGGAAGGCTACACCATCGGCAAAAATAAAAAGCCGCTGGTTATCCCCAAAGTCATGTGCGGCATCACCCTTACGGCAGAGGTGGTGGGCAAGTTGCTCAGCAAAGGCAAAACGGACCTCATTAAAGGCTTTGTAAGCCATAAGAGCGGCAAAAACTTTGACGCCTACCTCGTGTTCAATGCTACATCCGGCAGAATTACATACGATTTTCCGCCCCGGAAATAAGCACCTGCCGTGAGTTTATGAGCATTTTAGGCCGTTTTGCCGCCCGAGCAGATCGCTTTACAACGGGCATCATCCTCAGCGTCATCATGGGGCTGCTGTTGCCGTGCAGCGGGCACTGCGCAGCGGCATTCGACATGCTCACCAACATAGCCATTACCCTGCTTTTTTACCTATACGGAGTCAAGTTGTCTCGCGCGAGCGTGATAGCCGGATTACTGAATTGGCGGTTGCAAAGCATGGTATTGCTGTTTACCTTTGCGTTTTTTCCGATTGTGGTACCCCTGCTGCAACCGGTATTTGAGCCGCTGGTGGGGGCATCTCTCTACGCCGGGTTAATCTATGTGGCCTGTTTACCGTCCACCGTACAAAGCAGCATTGCGTTTACCTCTGTAGCCGGGGGCAATGTACCGGCGGCAGTATGCTCTGCCTCTGTCTCCAGCCTGCTGGGGGTATTGCTTACCCCGCTTCTGGTAAGCCTGTTGTTTGCCCGCAGCGGGGGAACCGCTGCCGACATCGGCCCGCAAACCATCCTTAACATCTGCTACCAAATCCTCTTTCCCTTCATATTAGGGCAATTCTGCCGCAAATGGCTTAAAGATTGGGTAGCACGGCACAAACAGCTCATCAGTTGGAACGATCAAACCACCATTTGGCTGGTTATCTACACCTCGTTCTCCGGGGCCACCGTCAGCGGCTATTGGGGGCAACTGGCCCCCCTGCACCTCTGCGGGCTTATCTTTATTTGTCTGGTCATCCTGCTATGCACCTACGCTTGCACCTATTACAGCAGTAAAGCCCTGGGGTTTAACAGAGAAGACCGCATAACCATCGTCTTTTGCGGCTCCAAAAAGAGCTTAGCCGTCGGTGCGCCGATGATGCTTGCCATTTTCGGCACCTTAGATAACAACCTACTGCTACCGCTCATGATTTTTCACCAAGTACAGCTCATGACCTGCGCCCAACTGGCACGGCGGTGGCACCTGCACGGGGCAGATTCCGGCGGCTATTGAACATTTATCCCACTCATTGCATCTCTGTCTCTATGTTAAACTCAGCTTATACCGAATTTTGCATCGGGTCTTCCATGCACCTGTACTCCTTGTTGGTTGTTGGTGCCGTATGTGCCGTTATCCTGACATGGGGGCGCTTTTCCGGCAGCAATGGCAAACAGCGCATCTGCCGCAGCATTGCCGCAGCTAATTTGGCGGCCTTCGTTTTCGAATACATTTGGCGGTTCTGTAACCACAGCACGGAAGTTTTTGTACGCGACAAATTACCGCTGCATTTTTGTGCCGTCATGGCCCTACTTTGCTTTATTGCGCTGTGGTGGAAGCAGCGTTGGGCACGCTCGCTGGTGTATTTCGGCGTACTCAGTGCCAGCATCCAAGGGTTGCTGACACCGTTTTTAAGCATCGGATTTCCGCGTTTGGAGTTCTTCCTGTTCTTCTTATCACATGGCTTATTACTACTGGCAGCACTGGCAATTCCGCTACTGACAGACTGGCGGGCAGACCGCAGAGCCCCGGTACAATCCCTACTGCTCATGAATGCGTATCTGGTTGTCATACATCCTATCAACCTGTTGCTGGGTAGCAACTACGGCTTTACCACCGCAGCACCTACAGGCAGCATACTGGAGGCTCTGGGCACCCCTGCACCGTGGTACTACCTGTGGCTGGAGGTCCCGGCCCTGCTGCTCTTCCTGTTTATGTACCTGTTTGTAAGACAAAAGAAAACAGCTGCATGAGCGAGCCGTATTACCCCTTTGTCCGTTGGTCTGCAGAGCACTTATGGGCTCTGGGCTTAACACTTGCAGCTGCCGTTGCCATTCTCTGCATTGGGGCCGGGCTTCGCCCAAAAGGGCGCTACGTTATCTGCAAAGTTCTGGCACTGGTTGTTGCCGTTCAATTCATCAGCGAGTTTACATGGCGCGCCTTTTCGGGTGCCTACGGCAGTTGGCAATATAACCTGCCGCTGCATTTTTGCTCGTTCATGAGCATCTTTGCCTTTATCGCCCTGTGGTGGCGGTGGCGCCCGGCGTGCACGCTTGTCTATTTCGGCGTGTTAGTTGGCAGCATACAAGGGCTTATCACCCCGGCCATGGCCAACGGGTACCCCAGTGCCGCTTTTTTCGTGTTTTTTGTAGCACATGGACTGTTGTTGATTGTTGCGTTATCCGTTCCCGTGCTCATCGGGTGGCGCGCAAAGGGGTATGACGACGTAAAAGCCCTGCTGCTCACGGATGCGTACGTTCTCTTTATCATCCCCGTCAACATCTACCTCGGCACCAACTACGGCTATACACAACAAGTACCCATACCCGGCACCATTTTAGACTACTTGGGCACGGCCCCCTGGTACTACCTGTGGGCGCAATTACCTGTGCTGGCAGTCTTCCGGCTCCTCATGCTGCCGGTACACGACAAAACCGAGCAATAGCCGCATACCGAGACCCGATAATTTGCCATGTCGGTGGTTTTTACTTGCACTGATATAAGCTACATGCTAAAATGCGGCTTAGCATGAAAGTTATTACCATTTACGGCAGCAAAAGTGACCTTCCCTTCATGGAACCGGCTCGTGAGTACCTTAAAGAAAACAACATCGAGCACGAGGAGGTTGTATACTCCGCCCACCGAGACCTCCCCGCCCTTATCGACTACCTGAAAGGGCTGGAAGAAAGCTCTACCAAAGCCGTACTGCTTTGCGTAGCCGGGCTTTCTGCGGCTCTGCCCGGCGTTGTCGTGATGAACACGGAGCTACCCGTCATCGGCGTGCCGGTACCCTGCGGGCCGCTCAACGGTGTGGATGCCTTGCTGGCTATCTCTCAACTGCCCGGCGGGGTACCCGCCACAACGGTGGGGCTGCACAAAAAGACCCCCATCAACGCTGCGATGGCTGCCCACCGCATCATCAAACTTGCACAATAAGCCCGCTTCAGCCCCATGCCTACCATCAAACAAGCCGAAATTGAGCAAGCCCTTAATGCATGGGCAGAACACCTGCTCACCACAACGGTTGCGCAGGCAGAAGGCAAATTAGCCATCGTAGGGCTTATCACCCATGGCGATGTACTGGCACGCAGATTAGTACAAAAGCTCAACGAAAGAGGCGTAGAGGCAGAGTACGGGGCCATAGACATTACCCTGTACCGAGATGATTTGAGCCTGCGCGGGATTCGCCCGGCGCTGCACTCCTCGTACCTCCCGTTCTCGCCGGATGACATGACACTGGTGCTGGTGGACGATGTATGCAACACCGGCAGAACCGCCCGCGCAGCCATGGAAGTCATCTTCGAATACGGCCGCCCCGCAAAAGTGGAGCTGCATTGCCTGGCAGATCGGGGCGGCAGGCAGTTACCGATACAGCCAAACTATTCTGCATTCACCCTCAACGAGCCGGAAGCGGAGAGAGTACGACTCCGGCTACAAGAAATCGACGGCAAAGAAGACCTTTGCTACTAAGCTTCCGCGCCGAGCCCCTTACCCCCTTCTCCGAGAACCATGAATCCGAGAAAAGATTTAATCACCATTGATGCACTGAGCGACGAGGACATCCGCACC
>SUVM01000023.1 GCA_015062015.1 Akkermansiaceae bacterium
TTCCGCAACCTGCCTGAGCTCCAACTGGAGATGGGACACAGGGATGCCTCTCTGCTCATGACCCGCTATATGGCTCCGGCTTTGAAAAAGGATGCTGCGGCATTCTGGAAAGGGGCGGGAGTTCTGATGGAATAATCCTTACTCCCATAGCGGCGACATCGCATTTAAGGAAACTTGTATAGCGAGACGAACTTCCTCACCTTCAGTTTAGCTCTTTTCCCTTCTTCAGCAAGTCCTTCATGCAGAGCAAATAATCCTGCTCCACGTTGCTGAGCGTCCGGGCTTTGTATTTTTTGTATTCCTCCGTTGCTTTTTTCATCGCCTGCTCGTGGCTGATGCTTCCGGCATTAAGGAGCAATTGCTCCCCACTCATGGTCAGCATACGGTCCAGATGCATCGCCCAGTCTTTCATGGTCATCGGATGCTCACGCTCTGCCTGTCGTTCGGCAAAGTCCAGATACCCGGAAACAATCTGCCCCATGGCACGCAGCTCCTTTTCATTCAGATAATTCTTTGCCACCTTGGCTTCTACCAGCGTCGGTTGATTTCCGGCAAAACTCATCAGCCCCATGAACTCCTTTTCTGCGTTAGCTCGATGATAAATCACCTCTGCCGCCGTCTCTCCATGTACGGCGTAGTGAATCTTATTCTGAACTTTTTTGAAGAAGTCGATGGAAATTTCAGCCCTTGGGTCATAATCGATGCTGGTGGCATAAATCTCCAACACCTGCCGATAAAACACCTTTTCCGATGCGCGGATATCGCGTATACGCGCCAGCAGCTCCTTGAAATATCCACCGCCACCCAGCTCTTTCAGGCGGGCGTCATCCATCGCAAAGCCCTTCCGCATGTACTCCTTGATGATACCAGCCGCCCACAGACGGAATTGTACACCTCGCTGTGATCTCACACGATACCCCACTGATATCACCATATCCAAGTTGTAGAAGTTCATAGGCTTAGTAGAAAATTCGGAATTTCCGAATTTTCTCAAAGTCGTTGCTTCCGCCAACTCTCCATCGGCATATATATTCTTGATATGCTCATTGATTGTCGACTTTGCTTTTTGAAACAGCTCTGCCATCTGTTCCTGTGTCAACCATACCGTATCCTCCTCAAAGGTGACGTTTACATTGGTCACTCCATCCTCTGTGCGGTATATTAATATAGGAAAATTACTTGTATGCATTGTGTTTATGGTTGTTTATTTTCGTTTTCTACATAGCCCATCTCCATGCCGCGATGAAGCTCTCCGGTAGTCTTCTTCAACTCCAGCGTGCGTGTTTCATCCTTAGCTATCAGCTTCTTAACTTCATCAATGGTCATACCGCAAAACGTCACCTTTCGGATGCGATGAGATTGTAACATTTGGAGCGCGTAAGTCAAGCAACCCGCAGCAGTTATACCGTCATATTGCACGAAGCGAGACTCAAATTCACCCCGATTCGAAAAACATCCAAACAGACCTCTTCAACGCGATGCCACAGGGACAAACAACGCGCTCAACAAAGAAGCATAACACTCTGACAAACGCATTCTTATACATGAATCGGAACTTAAATTCATCGAGATTCTCCGAGAGGCCTGACGGCGCGTGGACAAGTTGCATCTGAGCTCCGATTATGATGCAACGAGAATGAAGCCTAGCCTCGGCGGGCGTGTGTGTGTGTTTGAGGGGCTGCCGTAACGGATGCTATACTAGATTCCGAAGATATTTCTGACAATGAACCAAATACACACCAGCCAAGTGTATATGATAAAAAAGCGGATGTAGATGCGGGAGTAGCCCCAGCGGTTGTAACGGGTGAAATTGACAAGCCACAGGCGTATGTATTCTATCAAAAGAGCCAGCAGAGAGATGGGCAGCAAGAGGTTGTAGCGGCAAGCCCCCCAAATGTCTCCGCGTAAAAGGGCTCCGGCGGCTCGGGTACCCCCGCACCCGGGGCAGGAGATGCCTGTAAGTCTGCGGAAGGTGCAACCCGGCGAGAGTTCTCTGATGGCTGTGGCTATTTCCGCTGTGTAAAAAATGCCGTAAAGCGACAGCAGAATCACGAGAACTCCGGAGATGAGCAGCGGGATGCGTGCCCTCAATAAGTGGTGCTTGGGGCTTTGAGTTGCTACCGATATGGGGGGGAGGATCTGCATCTCTTATAACATCCCCACCCGCGCTTATGGTGACGAGGGTGGGGATGGGGTTAACAATAAATGCAATATCAGGCAGCTACCATGATTAGCAGCTGGATTACGGCTATAACCAAACCGATAGCAGCACTGATGATGCACCACATCTTAGCGGCGTCTGCAGCTTTCTTGGCCTCTGCATAACGCCCCTGTGCCCAGAGCGTGTTGACGGAGGAAGATTTAATGATTGCTACAATACCGCAGGCAAGGCAGCAAAAGATTGTGACGAGAATGCACCATACCATATAGTTGTCCGGTTTGGCGATGGGCATCCCGGCTTGCCCGGCCATGCCACCCCCCATGGAGGCACCCATCTGCATGGGGGCGCCCATCGGTACGGGGGCTTCTGCGGGCATCAGACCGGGCAAAGAAGAGATTGGCATCCACTGCGGCATGGTGGAGGTGCAGTACACACAATCCGGCGTAATGGTTCCTTGTTGCATGCCCATGCGGATTTGCTCTAGAGACATCGGCCCCATTGATTGTTGGGCCCCGGGTTTTGATACATAATAATCGTTCATAACGGGGTTATTTTAATAGAAAAAAATCGCAATATCAAGAAAAAATTACTATTTTAGCAACTTTTAGGAGATATTTTTCTGAGCAGCGGGGGGGACAATCATCGCATTTTCGCTGTACCGGGCGGGTAGATAAAAATCCGCGTCAGAAAGGCGGGGTTGAAAACGGGGCTGTATCAGCATTTTGAATGCTGTAGCAAGCGAAATGTTGAAAAATCATTAAAAATTATTCACTTGCAGAGATGGAAGATATTCATAAAAGGCAGTTCTGAGAGCGATGAAACACTCTAACGTATTCTTATTTCAATATTTTCCGCAACTACAGCATTCAAAATGCTGTATGATGACTCCTGTCAGCTCGGGGCAGGTATCTCAGCCTCCCGACGCGCGTGGGAACGGGTATCCCTGCACGAGCTGTGCAAAACGCTTAACAATCAATTCTTACAAATATGAAGAAAACAATTATTGCTCTTTTAGCTTTCAACTGTGTTGCCATGGGAGAAACGGCTCCTTTGACCGCAGATGATGCCACATATTCCATTTATAATGCGACATCAACTACAGCAACGCTGGATTTTACCTCTGATACTACTGCATATACAGCCATGACACTCACTTTCAGATTGAAAGCCGATGCGTTTTTGTCGGAGCTGTATTCATGTGGCCAAAATCACACCAATGCTGCTTTAGCCACGGTTGCAGGTGGAGGAACGAATATGGGGATGGCTATACGTTACAATAGCTCCAACAATACACTATCTTCCATATACGCTGTACACAATCAAAGCAATAACGCAGCCAACGGTGCGGAAGGTTTGTCGACAGGATTCGGACCGACATCATGGACTACAACATTAAACGGTAGCACCATTAGCTCTACATCTGCATTCTCTGGCATGTTAGAAACATGGGGGTATAACACAATTACCCAAAAGAGTAATGTAAGCGAAATGCTTTGTTCATTAGTATATGGAGCAACAGACGCTGGTGGTCAGTGTTATTTCACTGTTGTTATGGACAATGGTGATCGTTACGAATTTTCGGGGGCTACAACAAATACTTATAAATTTTCCTATACAGATATAACCAACCTTTCAGTAAACTCTGCGCTTGTTTCAGATGCATTGATGTTTAGTAGTAAGCTTAGTGGTTCAGATGTTGTTTCTGTTCATTCTAGTATGATGGTCCCCGAGCCCACCACGGCCACGCTTTCTCTGCTGGCATTGGCAGGTTTGGCTGCACGCCGCCGCCGCAAGTAACTTGCCTTTATTTTGGGGGGGGCGTAGGCGTGCCGAGGCCCCCTTCCCGTTTTCCCTTAAATGAAACACAAAGCCGTTGCCCGACGTATAGTGGGGCAACGGCTTTGTTAAATTGCTGCGGCTCACAGCAAGCGGCTCTGCTCGGCGGCGCGTGCGCGTATTTTTTCCACCACCGGCGCACAGATGCTGCACAGGCAGTCATCCGCAAAGTAATAGAGGGTGCGCCCATTTTCCGTCTTTTTACAGACTACCCCGTGCTCGGTCATCAATTTCATATGCCGAGAAACAACGCTTTGGCAAAGGCCCAATCGCTCGGTTAGCTCGCCTATGGTGGCTTCTCCCTCGCTGCATATCGAGCCTAACAAGTGCAGTCTCACCGGCTCGGACAGCATTTTGAAGTACCCCGCCACCTCTTCTGTCATTTGCGGGCTGAACTTGATAGATGTCAATTTTTTTGTCACGAGCGCATTTTAGTATTGACAGGAAGAAAAGTCAAGCGTATTTTACTCATATCGCAATATACGCATATGGATATGAAAGCATCAACATTACAACAAGAGCAAAAAGAAGGGCGCGTGCAGGTGCTGGATGTACGCAGCGGGAGCGAGTGGCGTGCGGGGCATATAGCCGGGGCAGAGCATCTGCCGTTGGCAGAGCTAGAGGGTGGGCGCGCGCCCTCTAGCGCAGAGCCGGGCAACGTGCTTGTATTAGTATGCCAAAGCGGTGTACGCGCAGCGAAGGCTCAACTTGTGCTCAAGGAACGCGGAATAGAGGCAGAGGTATTAGAGGGCGGGATGAACGCGTGGGCAGCAGCCGGTTTGCCGCAAGAGCAGGAAGAAGGGAGGCACGGCATCTCGCTGATGCGGCAGGTGCAGCTTATCATCGGCAGTGTTAACCTGATAGGGGTGGCGGCGGGGCTAAGCCTCAGCCCATGGTGGCTGGTAGTACCGGTATTGACCGGCATAGGGCTGTTAGTAGCCGGAATCACGGGCACCTGCGGACTGGCTCTTTTGTTGGCACGCATGCCCTGGAACCGCTAAAAAAGTATTTTTCTCAACCCATAACCCCATAAAAACATCATGAGCAAGAAGAGAACCATCATCGTAGGCGGAGTGGCCGGGGGCGCCACGGTTGCGGCGCGCCTGAGCCGCTTGAGTACAGACCGAGAAATCCTGATTATCGAGCGCGGGGAGCACGTCTCATTCGCCAACTGCGGGTTGCCCTACTATATCGGCGGAGTCATAGAGCAAGAAAGCGCACTACTGTTGGCCACGCCGGAGCTTTTTCGGACGCGCTACGTCATAAACGTGCTGCTGCGGCACGAGGTGGACTCCATAGACCCGCAGCAGCGCACGGTGGGTGTAACCCATTTGCTAACGGGCGAAAAAATGCAGATGCCGTACGATGAGCTGGTGCTCGCCCCGGGGGCGGCACCGCTGCGCCCACCCATGCCGGGCGTAGATTTGCCCGGAGTCATGACGCTGCGCACCGTGCCGGATGCCCATGCCATTCGGCGCTACATTACAGAGCACAAGGTACGCCGTGCCTTGGTTATCGGGGCAGGATTTATTGGGTTGGAGGTAGCGGAAAACCTGCACCTGGCCGGCATAGAGGTCTGCATCGCAGAGGGCGGCAGCCATGTTCTGCCCCCGCTGGATGCTCACATGGCCACCTATGTGGAGGAGTTGCTGGCAGCCCATGGGATTGGGGTGGAAGTCGGCAAAATTGCCAAAGGAATCCGCCGCTGCGAAAGCGGACGCCTGCAAGCCTATAACGACACCTGGAGCAGTGCAGAGGCGGATTTGATATTGCTCTCCGTTGGGGTACGCCCCGAAATAGCCTTGGCACAAAACGCCGGGCTGCGCATAGGCGAAACCGGCGGCATTTGGGTAGACGAGCACATGCGCACCAGCACCCCCGGCATTTGGGCCGTAGGCGATGCGGTTCAAACCACAAACCGCATCACCGGGCAGCCCACGCGTTTAGCCATGGCGGGTGTAGCACAAAAACAGGCAAGAGTTGCGGCAGATGACATAGCCGGGCGCCCGGCCGTGTTTCCCGGCGTGGTGGGAACTGCCGTGTTGAGACTTTTCGGCACCACCATCTCCATGACCGGGCTCAACCCGGACACCCTTACCCGCAGCGGAGATACAGACTACGAGTATGTGGATGGGCACCACACCCAACACGTTGGCTACTACCCCGGGGCAAGGCCTATTCATGCCCGGCTGGTATACCGCCGCAGCGATGGTAAATTGCTGGGCTACACCGCCATCGGAGAATCGGGCGCGGCACGGCGAACAGACGTAGTGGCAGCCCTCTTAGCCGGTAACGCAACAGTATACAACCTTGCAGAAGCCGAGCTATGTTATTCCCCGCAAGAGGGCTCGCCCAAAGATGCCGTCAACCAACTGGCCTTAGCCGCAATAAACAATTTGGAGGGGCTGCACCCCATTGCGCATAAAGAAGATATAGACGCGGAGAGTTTTTTGCTCGATGTACGAGAAGCGGCCGAAGTCTTGCAAGCCCCCTACCCGGGCGCGGTCAATATACCGCTTTCTCAGTTGCGGGAACGCGCGCAGGAACTACCCCGCGAGCAAAAAATCCTCGTATTCTGCCAAAGCGGCGTGCGCGGTCACACCGCCACCGCACTCTTAAACCATATGAATTACCGCGCTTATCACCTCAGTGGCGGCTACCTCAGCATCTCTCGGTAAATGAGAACCGCCGCAAAGCGGCGCTTGCGATTTTGCCAATTTTCCGCCCCCGCGAACCGCAGGTTCATCGAATTCGCAAGCCCCGATGAGGGGCGAAATAGCATAGGCAGGTGGTCAAGCGCGCCGGTGGCGCGCGCGACCCCTGCACCGTGGAATATAACATATAAGAGCCCGGGGAACCCGCGGCGACAGATTCCCCCGATGGGCGTCAGCCCGGAGGGATAGCTCACGGTGGTCTCAGGGCTTACGCCCTTCGGCTCATCTGCCGCCCACTCCGCGTGCCGCGTCGGGGCTCGTATGTTATTTTCGTCTATTCCCGGGGTTGCGCTCGCCTTTGGCTCGCTTTACCCCGGGCTACCGGCTGTCGCTCCGGGCTCGAAAATTCGGCTCGCATTCGCTCGCAAGCTCCCATACCCCCCACCCCGCGAACCGCAGGTTCGCCGAATTCGCAAGCCCCGATGAGGGGCGAAATAGCATAGGCAGGTGGTCAAGCGCGCCGGAGGCGCGCGCGACCCCTGCACCGTGGAATATAACATATAAGAGCCCGGGGAACCCGCGGCGACAGATTCCCCCGTTGGGCGTAAGCCCGGAGGGATAGCGTGCGGTGGTCTCAGGGCTTACGCCCTTCGGCGCATCTGCCGCCCACTCCGCGTGCCGCGTCGGGGCTCGTTTTATTTTTTGTTCCCAGCAGGGGCTGCGCTCACGTTGTTCGCTTAGCCCTGCCTATATTATTTCGCCCCCTGTCGGGGGCTAAAGAATTCGGCTCGCATTCGCTCGCAAGCTCCCATAGTTTTCCCGCGAACCGAAGGTTCGCCTAATTTCAGAGCCCGAAGGGCGACAAGATGAATAGCCGGAGGTGCAGCCGCGCAGCGGCGGAACCTCCGGTACAGATGATAACATCATGGAACCCCGTCGGAGACGGCGGTGACAGAACCCAACGCACGCGCGTATGCCCGCCGATATCATAAACGACATTCAAAATCCAAAATACAAAATCCAAAATACGCCATAACCGTAATTCCCACGCCCCCGCAAGGGGCGTTTTTCACATTTTGCGTTACCATGAAAAACAACTCTGCCGAGTTGTGGTGAAAAAATGCTGCGCATGGTGAAAAATTCGGCCCCGGGGCCGAATGGTGAAATTTTCGCCCCCTGTCGGGGGCTTAGGGAGTACCGGGGCGCATGTTTAAGCTTGCGTAGGCAAGAGGAAGCGCGTATGATATAGGGCATAAGGAGCACAAGAGGATATGCGAAAGATAGAAGTATGTTGCACAACGTTGGATGAGGTGCGGGAGGCAGCGGCCGGGGGTGCGATTCGGGTAGAGCTTTGCACGGCAATTAGCTGCGGGGGCGTTACGCCCGGCTATGGCATGATACAAAGTGTGGCAAAGGCCGGGCTGGGTGTGGCCGTCCATGTGCTGATACGCGCGAGGGAGGGCGGTTTTTGCTACTCGGAGAGCGAGGTGGAGGCCATGTGCCGAGACATTGCTTTTTGCCGGGAGGCGGGGGCGGACGGCGTGGTTATCGGGGCACTCACGGCGGCGGGAGAGGTGGATATGGCGGCTTGCCGCAGGATGATGGCAGCGGCGGCAGGGATGTCCGTCACGTTTCACCGCGCGTTTGACATTTGCCCTGCACCGCAAAAGGCACTGGAGGATGTGATTGCCTTGGGCTGCCGGCGTTTGCTGACGTCGGGGCAAGAGGCATCGGCAGCAGCAGGCGCGGGGCTTATTGCCCGGTTGCGAGAGCAGGCGGCGGGGCGCATTATCCTGATGCCGGGTGCGGGAATTAACCCGGGCAATATTGCAGAGGTGGAGCAAAAGACGGGGGCCACCGAGTTTCACTCTACCGCCGCGCTGGATTTTGCTGATACGGCGTACCGGGGTCACGCGGTATCGTTTTCGCCCAATCCGCAGAAAGACGGCATACTGCGCCACACAGCGCAAGAGGTGGTGCGGCAACTGGTGCATAACGATTAACCGGTTCGCCCCCGTGCCATTGCAGGGCAAACGCATTAAGATGACGGTGCTTTCTCGGGATTGACAATTTACTATCATCAATTTACAAAGTTAATTGATTTGCAGGCTTTTATATAAACATTCATCAGATAAAAGCCAAACACAAGCCCTTATTTTTATCCGGCTACATAGCAAAAGAAACACGTTTTTGCGCAGTACTGAAGCCGCTATAACACATCGAGCCATGATTTTTCTGTTGAACAAGGAGCGCAGTTTTGGTAGAATGAATGCCATGAGATATCTTCTGTTCCTCCTAGCCTGCATTTTGCCTCTGCATGCGGCCGAGGTAGAGGCGCGTTACACGCACGGCGTGTTCTACCCCGGCATTAATAACCAGCCCGTGCTGCAACTCAAGATATGGGGAGAACCGGGAGAAAAAATAAAGTCCGTCACGTTCAACACCGGGGAGTCGTCTCGCATCGCCGATATGAAGATAGCGCGCGTCTTGACGTCTCGGGGCTGGAACGGCTTTACCTATAATACCAATAAACTGGCGGAAGAGCTCTCCAAAACCAAACCGGGCAAAGGCAATTTTACCCTGAAGGCGGATATAGAGGTAGGCCCCGAGCCGGTGTACCTTTGGTTGAGTTACGATTTGGCTGCCTCCATTAAACGCAATGCAAAGGTGGATGCCGTGTGCACGGCCGTGGAAATGGCAGACGGCAGCAAAGTAAAACCGCACGTTATCTTGGCAGAGGGGATAGAGAAACGCGTGATAGGGCGCGTGTACCCGTTTCCGTACCGCGTTGTGCCCTACTACCGCCCCCGCTGGGTAAAAGGCTGGGGCAATGCCGAAAAAGCAGTACACCTTACCCCGGCGCACTTCAATTTGTTTACCGAGCTCATCCATTTTGCCTACACTGTGACAGAAAGCGGAGAGGTAAGCTACCAATGGGCCGGCGGCGGAGATTCCCAACAAATTACAGACGATGCACTGGCAGAGATTAAGCGCCTGCGGCAAGAGGCCCGTGCGCGCTCCGGGCTTATTGCGGGTTTCGGGCATATGGACGGGCCCATGACCCACGCCGTAGCCAACCCCGCAACCCGCCGCACCTTAGCGCACAATATGGCGCAATGGGCTATCACCCGCGGTTACAGCGGCATCGACATCGACTGGGAATACCCGGACTCTTGGGAGCAATGGCAGAACTTGGGCTACTTTATTGCAGATTTGAGGGAAGAGCTCTCCGGCTCGGCCATCTCTGTCAGCATTGCGGCCTCCGTTACTTACAAAACACCGAATTATTGGACCACCGACCAGCTGGACTTCATCATGACCATGTCGTACGACGATTTAGGACCGCAGCACGCCTCGATGCAGCGTTTCCAAGGCGATGCCGAAAAATGCCGGCGGGATTTCCATATGCCCAAAGCCAAAATTGTAGTAGGCCTGCCTTTCTACAGCAACCAACAGGGCACGCTTACCAACCAATACGGCTACTCCCAGATTTTAAGCTGGTACCCGCGCCTCAAAGCATCAGAAAATACCTTTGTCTCCAAAAACAAAGACGGCAGCAACGGCCCCATGCACTCCTTTAACGGGGCAGACCTCATTGCGGCCAAATGCAAATGGCTGAAGCAAGAAAACTTCGGCGGTGTGATGATTTGGGCGTACGATACGGATGTACCCCTCAAACACAAAGCCTCTCTGGCGCGCGCCATGTTTAAAGTGCTCCGCCAACCAAAGAAAAAAAGCAAAGCAAAATGAAGCACAGGCTCGGCGCACCAAGCCGCCCGCACGATGAAGCCCCGAGAACATTAGTTAAGAGAATAATAAAAATTGATTTTAGATAATTATTTCTCTTGACGAAAACAAGCCGATTTGCTATGATGCCGCGCACCATGAAGCGCACCTTCTTTTACCTTGCGATGATGTCCGGCGTTTTTGCCGGGGTAATGGCACCGGCTGCCTATGCAGATGCCGATGCAACGCCCAAGACAGAAAAAAAAGTCAAAAAGAGCAAAAAGAGCGAAGCCGCAACCGGCCAGTCTGCGGTAAAAGCCGCCATCAAAGAGATGGAGTTTTTGACAGACAATAAACCCTCCTCCAAAGCCAAATACTACATCTATCTGCACTCTGCCTCTTGGTGCGTGCCCTGCAAAGCTTTAATGCCCGAGATTGTGAAAGAATACAAGAAGATGCAGAAAAAAAAGGTGGAAATCATCCTGATTGGGCATGACAAAACGGCAGATGCCGCCGTGCAGTATTTGGAGCACTACAAAGCGGGGTTTCCGGGCGTGTTAGCCACCTCTGCAGATGCCAAAAAGCTGCCCGGCCTTACCAACCCCACGGGTATTCCTGCCGCTACGATAGTGGATGCCGACGGCAAAGTGCTCTACAGCGGCCACGGCAAAGGCGCGCTAGAGTGGAAGACCATTTGCAAGCCCGCAAAGAAGAAGAAGTAGTAACCCGGCTGCAGCTTACGGTAAAACTTTGTTGTGCCCATCCGCCAGATGGGCACTTTTTTGTACGCAAGAGCCGCAATTTCTCGCAATACAGCCCAACAAGGCGATTTTCTGCTTTTCAACCCAAGCTTTTTGAGGTAATATAAAAGGGCAATGAGACGTTTCTTTCAATACCTCACAATGGCCGCCGGGCTCAGCACCGGCATGGTTCTCCCCGCGTGTGCGGATAATGCAGCCCCGGCACCACAAGCCGGCGCAACCGCTTCCGTTGCCGAATCGCTCAAGCAGGTCAAGTTTGTTACCGGCACCCCCATGGCAGATGCCCAATACTACATCTACCTTTTCTCTGCCTCTTGGTGTGGCCCGTGCCGGGCTTTAATGCCCCACATTGTGGCACAATACCCGGCCATGAAGGAAGCTAAGGTGGAGATTATCCTCATCAGCTGCGATGATTCGGAGCAAGCCGCTAAAGAATATGTAGAGCACTACAAAGCCGGCATTCCCGGTGCCTTCATAAAAGAGCCGGCCGTGCGTCAGCTCCCCGGCATTGCCATGCCGCGCACCATCCCCTCGCTCATCATTGTAGATGCCAAGGGCAAGGTCGTTACCTCCGGGCGCGGCTCTCTTGCCCTGAGCTGGAAAGAGCTTTGCAAATAAAAGGCTTCTTATCTTTGCGTTATTCCCTTTTTGCGCGGCGGGCGTTATGCCCGCCGTTTTTTTTGAGGGAGGGAGAGAGAGAGAGAGACTGGGGGGATTCGCCACCTTGGCGCACCGCGACAAGGTGATTGAGCCAATGTTGCTCTTTCGCGAACCGCAGATTCGCCGAATTCCCAAGCCCCGGTGAGGGGCGAAATAGCATAGGCAGGGGACGCACGCACGGTGGTCTCAGGGCTTACGCCCTTCGGCACATCTGCCGCCCACTCCGCGTACCGCGTCGGGGCTCGTATGTTATTTTCGTCTATTCCCGGGGTTGCGCTCGCCTTTGGCTCGCTTTACCCCGGGCTACCGGCTGTCGCCCCGGGCTCGAGAATTCGGCTCGCATTCGCTCGCAGGTCCCATAGTTTTCCCGCGAACCGCAGGTTCGCCGAATTCGCAAGCCCCGATGAGGGGCGAAATAGCATAGGCAGGTGGTCAAGCGCGCCGGTGGCGCGCGCGACCCCTGCACCGCGGAATATAACATATAAGAGCCCGGGGAACCCGCGGCGACAGATTTCCCCCGATGGGCGTCAGCCCGGAGGGATAGCGCGCGGTGGTCTCAGGGCTTACGCCCTTCGGATTATCTGCCGCCCACTCCGCGTGCCGCGTCGGGGCTCTTTTTATTTTTTTGTTCCCAGCAGGGGCTGCGCTCACGTTGTTCGCTTAGCCCCTGCCTATATTATTTCGCCCCCTGTCGGGGGCTTAGGGATGCGGCTCGCATTCGCTCGCAGGCCCCCATAAGCCCCCCACCCCGCGAACCGTAGGTTCGCCGAATTTTAGAGCCCGAAGGGCGACAAGATAAATAGACGGAGGTGCAGCCGCGCAGCGGCGGAACCTCCGGCACAGATAATAACATCATGGAACCCCGTCGGAGACGGCGGTGACAGAACCCAACGCACGCGCGTAAGCCGGAGCATGCGGTGGTCTCAGGGCTTACGCCCTTCGGCTCATCTGCCGCCCACTCCGCGTACCGCGTCGGGGCTAATTTTGATTTTATGCGTTTAGCAGGGGTTGCCCTCGCCTACGGCTCGCTTAACCCCTGCCTATGTTATTTCGCCCCCTGTCGGGGGCTTTTGAATGCGGCTCGCATTCGCTCGCATCGTGACCACTATGGCGGTCCTGCTGCCACAATCTCGCTACGGCACCGCCGTAATCTCGCTGCGCCGTAAGGCGAACAATACCCCCATGCCCGTAGATGCCGCTCGCCGTCTTACATCCAAAATCCAAAATCAAAAATTCAAAATTAAAAATTCCCGCAAAAGATTCCCCGTTCGCGGCGAGAAGAAGCCGGAACGGGGGATAAAACGAAACGAGGGCGAATGGTTATTGCTGCTCGGCGAGGGTATCGCAGGTGCAGCAGAAGTTGCGGTCACCCCAAGCATTCTCTACGCGAGAGCAAGAGGGCCAGAACTTATGCAGGCGCTGGCAAGCGGCGGGGTATGCAGCCTGGGCGCGTGTGTAAGCATGGTTCCACTCATCGGCGGTTACAGCCAAGGCGGTGTGCGGGGCATTCACCATCACATTATCATCTGCGGGTACAGAGCCGTTGGCCACAGCCTCCATCTCGCCATGGATGCCGATCATGGCATCGATAAAGCGGTCCAGCTCGTACTTGCTTTCGGATTCTGTGGGCTCTACCATCAAGGTATCGTGCACGGGGAAGCTCATGGTGGGGGCATGGAAACCGTAGTCCATGAGTCGCTTTGCCATATCATCCACCGAGAGGTGGCTCTTGCGCAGCATGATGGTGGTATCCAAAATGCATTCGTGAGCCACCAAGCCATTAGCCCCGGAGTAGAGGGTCGGGAAGTGGTTTTCCAGACGCTTGGCAATGTAGTTGGCATTGAGGATGGCCATCTGAGAGGCGCGCTTGAGGCCCTCGTGCCCCATCATGGCCAGGTACATCCATGTAATCGGGCAAATGGCGGCAGAACCGTACTCGGCAGAGGAAACGGCGGATTGCGCCTGTGCATCATCGCAGATATGGCCGGGCAGGTACGGCGTAAGGTGAGCCGCACAGCAAATGGGGCCAACACCGGGGCCACCGCCGCCGTGGGGCATAGCGAAGGTCTTGTGCAGGTTGAGGTGGCAAACGTCTGCGCCGATGGTGCCGGGGTTGGTAAGGCCGCACTGGGCGTTCATGTTGGCACCGTCCATGTATACTTGGCCACCGTTTTCGTGAACAATGCGGCACAGGTCCGCCACGCCGCTCTCGTACACACCGTGGGTGGAGGGGTAAGTCACCATCAGGGCTGCAAGGTTGTCGCGGTGTTTCTCTGCCTGGGCTTTAAGGTCCGCAGCATCGATGTTGCCGCGCTCATCGCACTTAACAGGTACGCAGGTAAAACCGGCCATCGCGGCAGATGCAGGGTTGGTACCGTGGGCAGAGTTGGGGATAAGGCACACGTTGCGGTGGCCTTCTCCTTGGGCTACTTGGTAGCGATGGATGGTGAGCAAGCCGGCAAACTCGCCGGCGGCACCGGAGTTAGGTTGCAGAGACACGCCGTCAAACCCTGTCACCGTGGCCAACCACAGCTTGAGTTGCTCGAGCATGGCGCGCATGCCCTCGCACTGGTCCGCCGGGGCAAAGGGGTGCAGCTCGGTAACACCGGCCCATGTAATGGGCATCATAATAGCGGCGCAGTTAGCCTTCATGGTGCAAGAGCCCAGCGGAATCATGGCCTCGTTGAGCGCCAAATCCTTGCACTCCAAGGTGTGGATGTAGCGCATCATCTCCGTCTCGGAGTGGAAGGCGTTGAAGCAAGTCTCCGTGCAGAAGGCACTGCTGCGGCACCATTGCTCGCCCCAAACCGGGGCAGCCGGCACCTCGCACTGCGGCAAGTGCAAGGCGGTGCAAAGGGCGCGCAGGTCCTCGTCCGTTGTGGTTTCATCAAAGGAGACGGAAACCGTATCGGCATTCACCTTGCGGATGTTGTAGCCGGCACCCAAAGCGCAGGCTACCAGCTCGTCTGCCTTGCCGGGGGCAACAAAGGCCACGGTGTCAAAGTAGGTAGCGGCAGGCATGCTGTACCCGGCAGCAACCACAGAGGCAGCAAAGCCTGCGGCCAGGCGATGGGCGGTGGTGGCCACGTTTTTAAGCCCTTGCGGGCCTTGGTACATGGCGTAGAAGGTGCACAGCAAGGCGGTGAGCACTTGCGCGGTGCAGATGTTGGAGGTAGCCTTCTCGCGGCGGATATGCTGCTCGCGGGTTTGCAAGGCCAAGCGGTAAGCGGGTTTGCCGTCCTTATCTATAGATTTGCCGATATAGCGGCCGGGCAACTTGCGTTTCAGGGCATCCGTGCAAGCCATGTAAGCGGCAGCGGGGCCACCGTAGCCCATGGGTATGCCAAAACGCTGCGTGGTGCCCACGCACACATCTGCCCCAAAGGCTCCGGGCTCTTTCAGCACCGTGAGTGCCAGCAAATCCGCCGCAACGCAGCAAAGCACTTTAACGGCATGGCACTTCTCAAAGAAAGCGGCGTAATCCTCTACCGCACCCAGATTGTCGGGGTATTGCACCAGCACACCGGCCAGCGTGGGTACGGAGGCGGGGTCAAAGCTCTTCCAGTCTCCCACCATCAGCGTGACACCGGTGGTCTCGCAACGGGTGCGGATTACATCTATCGTCTGCGGGAAACAGGTATCTGCCACAAAGAAGGTGTCGCTCTTGCGTTTCTCGCTCACGCACAGGTGCACCGCCTCGGCGGCGGCAGTACCTTCGTCCAGCATAGAGGCATTGGCAATCGGCAGCCCGGTGAGCCCGGTAATCATGGTTTGGAAGTTCATGAGCATCTCCAAACGCCCCTGTGCAATCTCGGGCTGGTAGGGTGTGTAGGCGGTGTACCAGCTTGGGTTCTCATACACATTGCGCTGAATAACAGCCGGCAGGAAGGTGCCGTAATAGCCCTGCCCAATCAGGCTGCGCATGGGCTTGTTGGCAGCAAGCATGTTCTGCAAAGCGGCCAAGGCCTCTTGCTCTGCCATGGGGGCGGGTAAATCCAACGGGGCTTTCAGGCGAATATCTGCCGGCACGATGGCATCCGTCATGGCATCCAAGGAATCGAAGCCAATGGCGGCCAACATGGCTGCCGTATCTGCCGCATTAGGGCCAATGTGGCGCGGTATAAAAGAGGTTTGTGCAGTAATCATAATCTGTACGGAATGAAAGCAGAAAAGCCTCGCGGCGTTTTCGGCGGGCAGAGGGGGATTTGCCCCCCTCGGGCTCCGCACCACGCGCAAGGCTTTTGTATCTTAGTTCTTACTTGCAGATTTCGGCGTAAGCGTCGGCATCCATCAGCTCATCCAACTCGGCGGCATCGGCAAGCTTAATCTTGCAAATCCAACCGGCCCCGAAAGCATCGCTGTTCACCGTGTTGGGCTCGCCTTCCAAAGCTTCATTCACCTCTACAATCTCACCGGAGACGGGGGTGTAGATGTCGGAAGCAGCCTTGGTGGACTCTACGGCACCAATGGAGTCTTCCTTAGAGAAGGTATCGCCCACGGTGGGGAGGTCCACATATACAACTTCACCAAGCTCGGCCTGGGCAAAGTCTGTAATGCCGAGCGTTACCACGCCGTCTACGGCGGGGCTTACCCATTCGTGCTCGGAGGAGTATTTGTAATCAGCAGGATTGCTCATAATATGTGTGTTGGTTGGTAGGGGTTATTTTTTAAGGAAAGGTTTCTTGACAATGACGGCGGGTACGGCTTTGCCGCGTACCACCACGTTCACCTCGGTGCCAATCTTGCTATGGGCAGCCGGCACATACAGCATGGCAATGCCCTTGCCCAAGGTGGGGGAGAGCACGCCGCTGCAAATCTCGCCCAGCGGGGTGCCGTCCGGCAGCTGTACCTCGTACCCGTGGCGGGGCGGTGCGCCCTTGCCGGTATATTCTATAGCCACCAATGCCGTGGGGCGGCCGGCAGCCTTTTGCTCGCGCAGTACATCTGCACCGATAAAGTCTTTTGTCAAATCACAGCACCAGGAGAGCCCTGCCTCCAGCGGGGTTTTCTCGGGCGAGAGGTCGGAGCCGTTGAGGGAGTAGCACATCTCCAAACGCAAGCTGTCTCGGGCCCCAAGGCCACAGGGCAGCGCGCCGCACTCCATGCTCTTTTCAAACCACTTCACCCCCTGCTCTGCCGGGCAGAAGAACTCAAAGCCATTCTCGCCGGTGTAGCCGGTGCGGCATACCACGCAGGCATCGCCATCGGACTCGAACTGCAAAATACCATTGCGCACCGGCAACTCTACGCCCGGGCACATCTTGGCAAACACCTCTTCGCAGCCCGGCCCCTGTATCGCCAAGCCCACATAGGCATCGCTCTTGTTCACCAAGCTTACACCCTCCGGCTTGCGGGCACTCAGCCATGCGTAGTCTTCGTCTATCATGCTGGCGTTCACCACCACAAAGAAATTATCATTGCTCAGCCGGTAGATAATCAGGTCGTCTATCACTCCACCCTTTTCGTTGAGCATCATAGAGTATTGCCCCATGCCGTCCACCAACTTGTTGAGGTTGTTGGTAAACATGGTGTTGAGCCACTCTGTAGCCCCCGCTCCACTGACCAAAAACTGACCCATGTGAGATATATCAAAAACACCACAGGCGTTGCGCACGGCGTGGTGTTCTGCTAAAATTCCACTGTACTGCACCGGCATATTCCAGCCCGCAAAAGGCACCATCTTGGCACCCAATGCCACGTGTTTGTTGCACAGAGGCGTACTCTTAATTGTTTCGTCGGCGTTCATGAGGCCGGTATTATACGACCATTGCTCTTATTGTCAAGCTCTGTATCTCTCATTTTCCCATTTTTTTGTTCGCTCCCTACCCCTGCTACGTTACACTTTTGTTACACTTTTTCTCTTTTTAGTCTTGCTTTTTCCATATAAAACTGCTAGGATTTACTCACAATCCGCCTCGCATTTCTTCACTATTATGAAACGTTCCGCTTTTATCTCGGCCTTTTTACTTTCTGCTGCATCGCTTGCATCTGCCGCTGTCGGCGACTCGGTAGACACCTCGCTCTACGTCGCAGACGGGGTTATAATGAGTACGCAGGTTGACGGTTCGCTCGTGGTCAACCGCGCGGATTCCACGCGGTTCTACGATAGTACGAAAGGGAACGAATGGGTCAAAGACGATGCATCAGACTCTTTATTTTGTTGGTCACACGCAGCCTCCAACAGTATTCAATACTGGCAAAGTTATTACGGTGTTTTTGCAAAACCGCAAAGCGGCTCTTACTATACAGATGATGGTTCTCTCCAATACAACCAGGCATCCATGCCCCTGCCTTATGGGCGTATCGGCACAGAATCTACAAAGACAATAGAGGCAGATGGAACTTACAGCGATACATCCGTTCAAATTCCGGATCCCAACCGCTTGGATGTCGCCCGTGACATGTATTACAGCATAACGAACAATTTGAACAGCGGCACTTTTAAGGCGGCAGCAGAATGGTTTTTCACATCGCAATCAGATTTACATTCAAGCTCAAACAGCTATTATTTCAATTCCCCGTACGACGGGTCTAATGGATATGTAAACTGTGGGGGGTATTATAAAAATTACTTTGGCAATCCGCTAAGTGAAGATGCATATAATGAAGAAAACATTACAAAACAATCTTTATCATATACGACGGTTTATTCCAAATCTATAGAGGGGTTAAGCGACACGAACAATTCGACCAACGGTGCCCCCTTTATAAACAACGATATCGGGGCTGTAAAAGATATACTCCTTGCAGGGTTCGGCATCACCGACGGCAAACAAACCCAAGCAGGAAACATCCCGGTAATTGGCGTATGGAATGAAAATAACAGCGGACACTTTATAACATGCTATGGCTTTACGCTCGATGAAAACGGAAATTTAGAATCCATCCTTATTGCCGATTCGGATGATGACCAGGGAGCGGACGCTATCTCCAATATTAACCAATACTATATCGCCAGCACAGGTAATGCCGAAAACGGCAAAATATTACTTTATGAAGATAAAGACCTTTCAGAGCGCTGGGGGACCTACTACATTGGCGAAGTCTCTTACATCAACACGCCCGAGGTGCTGAAAAACATGCTGGCAGAATACAGCGATACCACCAGCGAAGCGCAGGTATGGAACGGTGCCGGCAGCGAGTGGGGCAAACAAACCGCTACCACAGAGGCATTGCCCACCGAGGCTACCGGGTGGGATATCAACGTCAACGGCAGCAACATCGCCGCAGAGCACCAAGGCTACTACCACACCTATGCTACAGAGGGGCGGGCAGTGCTGTTTGATGACCATGCTGCAGAAGGTAAGCGCACCGTCACCATCTGCGGAGAGGTGGCGGCCAGCCTTATTACCGTGGCGGCAAAGGGCTACGTATTCCAAGAGGCAGTGAGCGGCGGCAGCATTGCCGCCGGGGCGGATTTGGAACTGGTAAACGGGGCCACGCTGGATAGCCGCGTGGTGCTCAACGTCCGAGACCTGACGCTGGAGGGCAACACCACCCTACAAAGCGATGCCGCCATTGTTGTAACGGGGGATTTTTTGGCAGCCTTAGCCCCGCAAGCCGCCACCTTTGCCGCCGTACGCAGCACTGTTAC
>SUVM01000150.1 GCA_015062015.1 Akkermansiaceae bacterium
GATACATCAACTCCAACCCCTGCATTTATGATGGTCACACCATCGCCATCGGTGGTATGATTGAGGATAACGTGCAGAAGGTAGAGGACAAGGTGCCCGTATTCGGCGACCTGCCCCTCATCGGCCGCTTCTTCCGCAGCAACGCAGAATCTCACGTTCGCAAGAACCTCATGATTTTCGTAACTGCCGAGAAGATTGACCCGACGGGCAAACCCACTCGCCAACGCGACCTCGGCACCAACGATGCCCCCACTGCGGGCAACACCACGCCGAGCCTCTTCCCGGATGACGGCTTAGCCAATCCGTGATGACGCCTCCGGTTCATCGGTAATCTTGACCGCCTCTGAGTCCCCAACGGCTCAGGGGCGGTTTTCGTGTTGGGTAAACACGGGCGGGTACTCTACCGGCACCAAAGACTATGTGGCGACATCCCCCAACAACAAAACAGACTATCGCGCGCATTTACCCCCACCCCACCTGCAAAAAACGCACAAATTTGATAAAAAAATAAAATTTACACTTGACAACAAGCTTCCATCGTGCTAAATTGTGCGTGCGCTGATAGCAACCGACAAAAGTCTGGATCGTCTAGTCGGCCTAGGACACCCGCCTTTCACGCGGGCAACACGGGTTCGAATCCCGTTCCAGATGCTGAAAAGGCTCCATCCCTTGATGGAGCCTTTTTTAATAAGCGAAGCCCCCCAAGCCCATGGCAACAGCAAAGCACAGCAAATGGATAGACAAGCATGAGCTCAAAAGGCTCTTAGCCTTAATGCTACCACTATATGTAGGCAACCTGCTGGGCATGGGAATGGGCGTAACAGACACCTTGGTGGCGGGTTGGAAAGGTGAGGAAGAGCTTGCCGCCGTGGCGATGGGTTTTTCCATTGCCGGCACAATAACCATTGGCACCGGGGCCATCCTCACCATTTTAAGTGCCATGATATCTCGCCTGCGCGGAGCCGGGGTAGAGAACAAAATAGGGCTTTTTCTCAACAACGGCAAAGTACTGGCATTGTGCCTCTCGGTTTTCGAGCTGCTGGTCATTTTCTGTGCTTCCTTTTTATTTCAATGGACAACGGATAATGCATCTCTGGCGCACAAAGCGCAACTCTACACATGGTTTGTCATGCTGGGTGTACCCGGCAACCTGCTCATGCGCCTGGTAACGGCCAATTTTGAGGGCTACGGGCAAACGCGCCCGGCCATGCTTATTGCGCTAATATCCCTGTTGCTCAACATACCGCTCAACTACATGTTGGTGTTCGGCGTGGGGCCTTTCCCGGCGTTGGGCGGTGCGGGCTGCGGCTTGGCAACGGCCATTATCATGTGGTGCTCGGGGCTTTTGCTGTTAGGCATCATGCTCTATAGCCGCCGGCACCGGCAACGTGCTCTGCAACTGCTGGCATGGCGGCGCGCAGAATGGGGCTTAGTGCGCCACATCCTCAAACTGGGCCTACCTGTGGGAGTGGCAGCCTTGTGCGAGATGAGCTTTTTCAGCCTCGTCACCCTCGTGATTGCCCCTTTGGGAGAGCAAGCCGTAAGTGCTCAGCAAGTTGCCATCAATGTGAGCGGGGTTATCTTTATGCTACCGATGAGTTTAGGCATAGCAGCCTCCATACGCGCTGCCTACCATGTTGGCGGGCAACGGCAGGAAGCCTTCCGCGCCATGCTGCGCACCCTGCTTTGCATCACCTACGCTATGATAACAGTTCTCATGGCGGGCACCATCCTGTTGCGCAGGCAAATTGTGGAGCTCTATACCGATTCCGTGCAAATGATCGAGCTTGCCTCGGGCTTGCTTATCTACTGCGCCGTTTACCAAATTGCGGATGCAACGCAAGCCATCATGAGCGGACTGCTGCGCGGCTGCCACGATACCCCCATCATCACCTGGAGCAACTTGGTGAGCTATTGGGTGGTGGGCTTCCCCCTCGCCTGCATCCTCATCCATACGGATTGGCTCTCCCCTGCCCCGTTAGGCCCTGCCGGGGCTTGGATCAGCTTCATTGTTGCCCTTACACTCACCGCCGCCATCCTTACCACAAGATTTGCCATCACACGGAGAAAAATTTTCTGCAAATAACTCCAACCTGCTGCCATTTTTAAGAAATTCCGGGCATTATCTTGAAAAAAAAGTCAAAAAAGTGCCTCCTAAACAAATATTATGCTTGACGGATGGGCAGCAAACGTGTAGAATCTGCGACCCCTGCATACTCAGGTGAGGTGTAGGTATAACGCAACACAAACCAAACACACACACGATGAAGACCCACGTGAAGAAAGGCGACAACGTCCTCGTTATCGCCGGCAAGAACAAGGGCAAGCGTGGTGTCGTTATGTCTGTAAATGCCAAAAAGCAAACGGTCATCGTAGAAGGCGTACGCACCCTCAAGAAGGCCACCAAGCCCACGGAGGACAACCCCGAGGGCGGCATCATCGACATTGACGGCCCCATCCACATCTCTAATGTGAAGAAAGAGAGCTGATGCCGAAAGGCTGAAACTCCGCGCTTAAGCCATCAACATTA
>SUVM01000024.1 GCA_015062015.1 Akkermansiaceae bacterium
GCGCTTCTCGGGGTTAAGGCGAATGTAGGTGCCTTTTTCTACCAGCATGTCGCACAGCTTGGTGTTCTCTTCCTCGGAACCGTCGCACCAGTAGACGGAATCGGGTTTGCAGAGCTGGCGGATTTGCTCCACCCACTCGGCAGCCTTCTTGTGTGTAGTACCTGTAATCATGGTGCCATTAAAATAGCACGATATGTGCCGACTTGCAACATGAATTTTCGCCATGGAAGCATTTTTTTCCGCTTACCGCTGCCGCGCACCGCATGCGCCGTATACAGGACGCATGGGGCAGAGTTTCAGCCGTGTGATATTTCTTACGGAATCGACTGAAAGATGCTTGACAAAACTGAATAATTAATGCAAAATAAATTCGTAATGGGACACAGGAAGCGCATGAACAAACGAAAGACTGCTGCCATCGCACTGGGGTTGATAGCAGCAGGAGCTACCGGCACAGTTGTAGCTCAAGACTTTATACCCATTCCGGGAGAACCGGGACAACCTGCAACCACCAACCCGATTCAGGATTTAACCACCAAAGCCATCAGTGCCACAGGAGGCGTTTTCACACCCTCCGTACCGGAATCGATGACCATTGAAAATGAAGGTGGAGAGATAACATACGATAACGATACCCATAGCATCACCTACATGAGCGGCAAAAAGCCGGTACGCTTGCGTACGGATTCGGGTATAGACATCCAAGCCAAGCGCATCCGCGTCAACTTGGAAAAAAAGACTGCGGCGTTGGATGGTCCGCTCACCGTTTATTTAGGCGAAACCCTTACGCTGGCAGAGGGCGGCACCTACGATTGGGAGCACATGGTGGTGGATATTCAGGGTGTGCGCGCCAAGGTGTCGGGCGTAATCGTGAAAGGTGCTCGCGTGGAGTACAAGACCGATGATAAAGGCAAACAGTTCATGCGCATACACGATGCTTATGTATCGACGGACGACTCCCAAAAGCCCGGCACATGGATTGGGGCCGGGCAACTGACCGTGTACCCGGGCGAGTACGGCACCGTAACACGCCTGAGCGTAGCAAGCGGAGACTACGATGTAGCCATTCCCATCATCGGTTGGTTCACCTTCTCGCACTCCCTTAACCCGAGAGAAGGCTACCTACCCCACCCCGGTGTCAAATCCATTTGGGGTACTTATTTGCTGAACCAATACGGCATACTCTTTGGTAATAAACGCGTGGAGAACAACATACCCACCGCAGATTACCTGATGATGAACCATGTGGATTACCGCTCCCGCCGCGGCCTTGCCGTAGGTATTGATTTGGAGGATATCCGCATGAGCAAGAAATACCGGGACATGCAGGGGCTGCGCACCTATTATGCAGCCGACAGCGACCCCATGATTAACCCCACCGATATACCGCGAGAACACACGCGGCATAACCGTTACTCCCTCAAACTGACTTCCTTGTGGGAGCTCCCGCCCACATGGGAGCAGGGCTCGGACTGGACGCTGGGTGCCAACATCAACGCACTGAGCGACCAATACATGCTGCGAGACTACTTTGAAGACGAAGGGCACGTTGATGATAAGCCGGACAACACCGTGCGCTTAGTACGCCGCAACCAACGCAGCGAAACCATGCTGTTGACGCGGTTTTCCCCCAATGACTTTTATATGACGGATGAGCGCATAGAGCTCTCTTATTACCGCGCGCGCACCGGCATTGGCAACACCGGGCTGAGCTACGAGACACGCAACAGCTTCGGCATGATTCGCCAAGATGTACCGCCGCAGGAATGGTTCCGTTACCGCGCAGAGCTGAATGCCACGCGGGACCCCGCCGTACGCAATTACTACGAGCGCCTGCTCAACACCTCTCACTACCTGCGCGCCAACTCTACGCACGAATTAACGGCTAACTACAAGGCTTTCGGGTTTCTGAATATCACCCCCAAAGCCGGTGTGGGATACAGCGGCTACTACGGCGTGGACGATGTAGGCGCAGACAACCGTTTCTTAGGCTATTTGGGGGCAGACATCAGCTTTAAGCTGCACAAGAACATGCCGAATTTCTCTATGCCGTCTTTAGGCTATAAGGGGCTTACGCATGTCATCCGCCCGTACACCACCTTGTCGTATTGCAATATTTCTTCCTCATCCCCATTGGTGCCGCAAGTCAACACATGGTCGAGCCTGTACGGCACCTCTACCTCCAGCCCCATGAATCTGGATTTGATGGGCTTTACCGGCATAGACAGCTGGGGCACTTGGAGCATCATGCGCTTCGGTGTGCAAAACACATTAACCACCCATGTGGATGGCGAACCCGCCACCCTGCTCAACTGGAACGTGTTCTTTGACTACAACGAAGAGAACCCCAACACCAACAGCGAATTCTCCAACCTGTACTCTCAGCTCTCCCTGCATCCGACCCGCCGCTTACAACTGCACTTAGAGACGCAAACACCCACCATTAACTCCGGCGACGGGTTCTCGCAATACAATGCTTCCCTTGTGATGCAGCCCACGGCATCTTTGGAAACCATCATCGGTTATCGGTGTATCGACAACCACCCGATTTTGGAAGATGCCGAACAGGTATACGCCCAAGCCAACCTGCGCATTAACGAGCAATACAGCGTAGCCTGCCGATGGAACTGGGACATTACGGAAGGCACCCTGCCTATCCAACAGTACTCCCTTTTCCGCAAATCCGGCGCATGGTACTTAGGTGCCACCTTATTCTTGCGAGACAATGGCGGCAAACGCGAAACAGGATTCGGTATCTCTTTCACCCTCGGAGAAACCGGCTCCTCCCTACCCATCGACTTCTTCTAAAAAACACGCAAAGCATATACACCAAGAACCCCGCAGCTTATAGCCGCGGGGCTCTTGCTTTTCTAAACCTCTACAAAAAATACGGGTTAACCAACGCGGCGCAACTGCCAACAAATGGTGCGGCAATACGCCTCGCCGGGATTCAGCACAATAGAGGGGAAATGCGGGTTATGCAAAGAATCCGGGTAATTTTGCGCCTCCAAAGCAACGCCACCGCGCTTAAGCGGCAGATAATCCCCGGTATACACCTGCATGCCGGGCGCATCCGTGGCTAGTGTAAGCTCCAGCGTGCCATTAGAAAGCACGGCGGCAGGTTTAACACCCGGGTATGCAGGCAGCACATAGTTATCGTCATAACCGCCGGCAATGGCATCCGCCGCATTTCTTTGCCCTAAACAGGCAGAGGTGCGCAGGTCGTACAAGGTACCCGCTACGGGCACTATGCTGCCGGTGGGTATATTAGCTACCATCGGTGTATAGGCAGAGGCCAACACTTGCAGCATATGGTCATCTACCGTGCCGGCGCCATTCAGATTCCAATACACATGGTTGGTAAGATTAAGCGGGGTGCGGCTATCCGTCTCGGCTTCCATTTTGAGAGAAAGCGTATCGCCTTTCAAGGTATAGGTAACGCGTACGCGTACGGTACCGGGGTAGCCCTCCTCTCCCGCAGCAGATACCAGAGAAAGCACCAGCTTTGCCTCATCGGCAAACTCTACTCTCCACACGCGGTCACTGAATCCGCACAAACCGCCATGCAAGTGATTCGGCCCATTATTAACGGCCAATGCATACTGCTTACCATCCAGCTCAAACGTGCCGCCGGCAATGCGGTTCGCCACGCGCCCGCATATACTGCCGCAATAGCCGGTATCTGCCTCAAGCTCGGCAGCGGTTTTCGGGCCATGCACTACATCCGTATCACCATACACAACGCTCAACAAACGAGCCCCGTAATTGGTAATACGCACCTGCAAGGCAGAAGAAGAGAGGGAGAAGACCTCTATGTCTTCTCCCTGAGAATGAATACCGAAATGCATGGGTTGCATGATTTCGTAACACGTTACATCAGATGCCATCGGGGATGAACTTGCCGTCGCTGCCAAGCTGCAGCGTACCATGGCAACCAACCGGGATGTAACCGAACTCCTTATACACGGGCTGGGTTACGTTATAAGTAGCACCATTCTTGCCATCGGCACGGATGGTAAGCACCTGCCCCTGCGTTTGGTCTGCAGCCTTAGTAACACCGCGCCCCACCATAGCACCCAAGGCACCAAAACCCACGGTGGAAACCACGCGTCCAGTGCCGCCGCCAAGCATTTGGCCGGCACCGGCACCTACAGCGGCACCAATGACAGTACCCATGTTCTTGGTGGAGGAATCCGTGTCAATCGTCACATTGCGGGCAGCCACCACCGTGCCATAGATAACCTGGCCCACAGAGCCTACCTTGTTAGCGGAAACCTGGCCAAGAGTACCCACCCCGGTGCATGCAGGAGCTACCAACAACCCTACTGCCAAAACGGCGAGCGAAAATGTTTTCTTCATATGCTTATATCTGTTGTTTATCGTTTGAATCAGATACCGAAGCTCTTGCCCTCAAATTCTCGAATTGAACAACAATCCCCTCGGGTTACTTTGTTATTTTATCACAACTATTCTGCTCTGACAAGAAAAAAAAGGGGATTCTGACAATATTTTAGCAGCAAACTGCATCAGGGAGACCGTTACTGCATGTTGTCTTAAAGGCTATTAACGTTTAAGAGCCTCCCAAGAGTCGACTTTCCCGTTAACGAACTCCACATAGGCGGTATCCTCCGGCACATAAGCCGTGCCGAAATCGGAATAATAGGGATTATACCAGGAACGCGGGCCATAATAGCCGTACCCCATACCGACGGAGACAACCGTAACAGGCTCATAACTCTTATAAACCCAACGCTCGATGCGCCGGCCATCTTTTTCGCCGACAACGGGCGGTGTATTAGGCTCTCCCCACGCCAACATAACAGCCTCGGGGCTCATTCCTTTACAAATATTGCCTTGCTGCACCAACACCTGTTGCTCTACCGGCAACGATTTGTAGAGAACCGGGTTTTCTGCTATGCGGTCTGCCGGCGTATAGCTCGCACAAGAAACCATACCCAAAACCATACCAAGAGCGGCAATCATTTTCATTTTACCCAAGAATGTAAAGCAACGCATACACATATGACACTAGCACAGAATTTCCGGCTTGCCAAGTAAAAAAAATTTGCTAGAATCTCGGTATAGTCATGAAAACATTTATTTCCATTCCCGTAGTGACAGCATTAGTGGCAGCCGCACAAGCCGCAGAGGTACCGGCCGCCTTGGCAGATTTCCATTTACCGACGGGCGATGCTCAGGGTGTTTGCCTGCCGGTAGCCCCTAAACATACAGACGAGTTCGGCAAAATGCAGACAGCCGTCACCCAAAAGCTGCAAGCATTGAGCGAAGACGAGATTCGTGAGTTCATGAAAAACTACAATCCGGACATGTTGCTGGCTTACGATGCCCGCCTGTGGGGCTCTAAAGCCGACTACGATGCCTACAAGAAAGAATGGGGCAAATGCCAACTGCAAGCCCAATCCAACATCCAAAGCCGCATCACGCTCAAAGAAGAGCCGGACGGCACATGGCAATTACTCGCCTTGGTAGGCAATACTCAAAACCGGCAATTTCAAATCCTCTCCCTCAGCTCCCTGAAATATGACCCGAAAACCAACACTTGGAAATCCGGGTTCGGGGAATTGACCCCGGCAGAGTTTAAAGTGACGGACGACTACGTTTTCAAAGCCCAAATCGGCACAGAATGGAAGTTAGAGAAAGAAGACACCTTCTCCAAAACCAACCAGCTGCTGCGCATTGCCAAAACCACGGACGGCAACAATGTATTTATCTCCTTTATCAGCATAGAGCGCTCCGTCATCAGCGGGCAAGTGCTCTCCCAAGAGGGCTACACCTTGCTCTTCCCCATCCCGAAACCGCAAATAAAAAAATAATTTGTCCCCTCTGCCAAAAAAGCTTAGCTTTTTAACCCCTTTCCAACGGGGAGTCCGGGCATTGCCCCGCCTTGGCTCCCTTTCCTTTGTATGAGAATCATTGCCGGTACAGCCAAAGGCTACAACATACAAGTGCCCCAAGGGGAGGTTCGCCCCACGCAAGATCGTGTGCGCGAGGCACTCTTCAATATCCTGCACCCCATTCTACCCGGTGCGCGGATATTAGATCTTTTTTGCGGCTCGGGCTCTGTGGGGTTAGAGGCGCTCAGCCGGGGTGCGGCAAGCGTGCGCATGGTAGATGCCGCCCGCCAATCCTGCGCCATGGCTCGCAAAAATCTGGAAAAAAGCAAGCTTACCGGCGGCAGTGTTATCCAAAGCGATTGCCTGCAATTTATCAAGCGAGATGCAGGGCAATACGACATCATCTTTGCAGACCCGCCTTATGCCAAAGCTGCCGGTGACCGCGATATGATTGCCGAGCTGATGACCAACCGCCTGCACGAATTATTAACAGACAACGGCTACTTTATTGCCGAAGCTCAAGTGGGCTACGGCGTGGGCGATATTCATACCCGAGAATTCCCCGGCTGGGTTCTTACCGATGAACGCACCTACGGCAAAAACACCATTCTCTTCTACCAAAAACAATCATGAAACGCTTTCTCTTTCTGCTCCTCTACAACCTCTTTCTGCCCATTTTCCTTGTGGTATCCATCCCCGGCTACCTCATCAAAATGAAAAAGCGAGGCGGATTCGGCACCGGGTTATCGGAGCGATTCGGCATTTATAAACGCAAAAAGGAAGACGAGCCGCAAGGCGGGTTGTATGTGCATGCCGTCAGCGTAGGAGAAGTGTTTATTGCGCTCAAATTCATCCGCGAATGGAAAAAAACTCACCCCGAGCCGGTGGTACTGGCCACCAGCACCGCCACGGGGCACCAAGTCGTAAGAGATGCCGCCATCCCCGGCGTGCGGGCACTGTATTCTCCGCTGGATGTACCCGGGCTTTCCGGCCGCTGTCTCTCGCGATTCAACCCGAAAGCCGTTGTTTTAATAGAGGCCGAGCTTTGGCCTAACTTTGCAGAGGCATGCCACCGCCGTAAGATACCGATGCTGATGCTCAACGCGCGCTTATCCCCGCGCAGCGAAGGGCGCTACCGCAAGGTACGCGGTATTACCGGTCTGCTTTTCTCGCGGCTCTCTGCCTTGGGGGCTCAAAATGAGCGGGATAAAGGCAGATTCGGCGGCATCGGCGTTAACGAAGAAATTATCACCGTTACCGGCAGCATCAAATTTGATGTACTGGGGGACACCCCCACCGCCCCTCGCCCGGAGTTCCGCGACTTGCTCGATACCGTACGCGGCAACAAACCCGTTGTACTGGCTGCCTCCACCCACGCCGGAGAAGAAGCCCTTATTGCCACCGCCATCCGAGAAGCAGGCGGTTTCCCCCTCATTGTACCACGCCATGCAGAGCGCCGTGCCGATGTGGTGAAAGACCTTACAGCCGCCGGCTTCTACCCCGTGCTGCGTACTGAGAAAAAACTGCCCGCCCCCCTGCCCGATAACCTGTGCTATGTGGCAGATACCACCGGCGAACTCAAAGACTGGACCGCTTTAGCCAAAGTAGCCGTCATAGGTAAAAGCTTCTTAGCCAAAGGCGGGCAAAACCCCGTAGAGGCCATTGCCGCCCGCGTTCCCGTTGTCTTTGGCCCGGATATGACCAACTTTGCAGACCTCGTGTCCCTGCTGCGTGCCGATAACGGCGTTTGGCAATGCCCTGCCCATGAGCTGGCAGACACCATCCGCACCATCCTTACCTCCACCAAGGAAACCGAAGCCCGCAAACAACGCGCCTACAACGCCCTGCGCTTCCACTCCGGCGCCACCCAACGCAGCGTGCAGTTGGTGGAGACGCTCTACCGCTAACGCCCCCCCAACTACCCGCCCTCGTTTGCGCCGGATTGCCCACACAAAAGCAATTCCGTGTAGGTGCTTGGTGCAAAATATTTCACAGATTCGGCATAGATTGCACACCGGCGTTGGCAAAATCAGCTCAAATTGGATATGCAATCCCATAGCCCCCTACAAAAAAATAACGAAACGCAGCGATATTGGCTTGACTAAACGGGCGGAGTCTGCTACTCTGCGCGGCGTTATGGCAAAAGTTCCTGTTATTCAGCTCCGCAAAGGGCACGCCGTGAATTACAACGGCGACATCTGCATTGTACGCGAAAGCCAGCTTAAGACGCCGCCGCGCATGGCTTCTTATGTACAGATGACCATCCGCAGCATCGCTTCCAAGAAGGATTACAATCTGCGCCTTACGTCTAACGACTTCCTTGAGGGGGTCATGCTTACCCGCGAGGAGATGGAGTTCTCCTATGTAGACGGCATGGGCTACCACTTCCTCAATACAGAGACATACGAAGACGTATGCGTGAGCGAGGATATCGTAGAGCCCGTTAAGGACTACCTTATCGAGGGCGAGACCTATGTGGTTATGTTCACGGACGAAGTACCCTGCTCCATCGAGTTGCCGGCAGCCATCACCATGGAGGTAGCCGAGGCACCGGAGGGCGTAAAGGGCAACTCTGCCAACAACGTATACAAGAGTGCCACGATGAGCACCGGTTTGGTGGTTCAGGTTCCCCTGTTCATCAACGCCGGGCAAAAGATTTCCGTAAAGACGGAAGACGGCACCTACTTGGGGCGCGTCAACGACTGATTTTAACCCCTCTTTTTACGCTACAACACCTGCAAACCGAAAGGCTTGCAGGTGTTTTAACATAGGGAGACAAAGAGAAAGCCGCTCAAAATCATACTGTCATAATGCGGTATTGACGACCGGGGGCACCTTACGATAAAATGCAGGCATGAAAACAATATGGTGCATGGTATGGATGGTGTTGGGGCTCTGCGCGGCACAGGCGGCAGAGCTTAAAATAGCCAGTTTACACCCCCTGCTGAGCGAGATGGCCAAAACCTTGGGCGGAGATGCCGTGGAGGTAGTGGACTTATTTCCGGCAAACGGGGATTTGCACAGTTTTGCACCGGGTAGCCAACAGATAGCCGCTGCGGCAGATGCAGAGCTGCTGCTGGCTTGCGGCAAGGGGATTGAGCCCTATTTGAATGATTTGGCGGAATCCGTACGCAAAGACGTAGTTGTTGTGGGCTTAGGCCGCGACATACCGGATGTGTATTTACCCAACTCCCAACGCATTGACCCGCATTGGTGGAACACGCCGGAGAACATGAAGCGCGCTTCTCGCACCCTGCTGCGAGCCATGCAACAACAGGCCCCGGAGCAAGCCGCAAACTTCCGCAAAAACCAACGCCGCTATGCCGCCGCTATGGATACCCTTACCCGCAAAGCCAAATTGCAATTCAGCAGCATACCGCAAGAGCACCGTTATTTGGTCACCGGGCATGCCGCCTTGTGCCATTTTTGCGAGGCATTCGGGTTTACCCCAATTACGATACACGGTATTTCGCGCGAGAGCGAGGGAGACACAGCCGGGCTGGCTGCCTTGCTGAGCGACTTACGCGGCAAAGGCGTACGTTGCATTTTTACGGAGGTAGGCGCATCGCCCAAGATTTTGGAAGTTATTGCAGAGCAACTGGGGGTACCCACAGCCCCGCTTGTGTTGGACGGCGTATTCCCCGGCAACCAAAGCTACGAGGCCCTGTTTCTGCACAACGTCAACACCATTTCCGCTCATCTCAAGTAAGGTTTTATGAGCCCGGTACTCTCATTCGGCCTAACTCTGGCAGGCGTTTTGCTGGCAGGCGTGCCTTTGCTCTACCTTACGGCAGATGCCCCGCAAAAACAAATTGCCCCCCGCCCGGAGGATGAAGCCCCCAGTACCCGTAAATCCTTTGTTATGGTGCAATTTACCGGCGAGCCGGTCTCTGCCGTGCTGCGCCACAAAGGCAAGATTATTGCGACAATGCCCGCAGGCACCCCCTCCCCATGGGAAGAAGAACCGGAGCTGCCTACCCATGGCACACTAGAGCTGGAGGCAGAGCTGCACTGGCCAGGCAACAGCGCAGAAAACGCCGTCGGCATTACCATAGAGCCCCCCAAACAACCCGCCGCCACAGATACGAAGTGGACCGGCTCGGATGGCAGCTTACTGCACGATATTTTCCGCTTCTCATGGTAAACAAGCAAGAACACATCTGCTGGGGTAACGACCACAGCCACCACCACCACGGCGGCCACGAGCTCTCCGTGCGGGGGCTCTCTGCGGCTTACGGAGAGGTGTTAGCGTTAGAGGATGTCAGCTTTTCCCTGCATTGCGGCCACACCCTAGCCTTAGCCGGGCCAAACGGAGCGGGCAAATCCACCCTCATCCACCTACTGGCAGGCTTGCAACGCCCGCAACAAGGCCATATGTTATGGAACGGCAAACCGCTGCACGACACCCGCAATGAAATTGCCTTTATGCCGCAGCGCACCGAGGTGGATTGGCGCTTCCCCATTACAGTGAGAGAACTCGTGGAAATGGGGCGCTACCCCGCCACGGGCATTTGGCGGAGCCTCAACAGGCACGACCGCGATATTGTTGATAAAGCCTTAGAAACCCTGCAACTGACGCACCTGCAAAAACGGCAGATCGGCGCACTCTCCGGCGGGCAGCAGCAGCGCGCCTTTTTAGCGCGAGCTTTGGCACAAGAGGCGCACATTCTGCTGCTCGACGAGCCCTTCACCGGGCTGGATGTCCCCGGCATGGAATCGCTCGGCGAGCTGCTTCGTTCGTTAGCGGCAGAGGGGCGGCTCATCATCGCCTCCCACCACGATCTGAACAGTGCACCACGCATTTTCAGCCACTGCCTGTTGCTTAAACGCAGCCTCATCGCCTTTGGCACCACACCGCAAGTGCTCACCCCGGCCAACCTGCTCACCGCCTTTGGGCACCAACACTTTACCGGCACGGCATCATGAACGAGTTTATTCAATTTTTAGGAGAACCCATAGCCCTGCGCAGTTTGTGGGCGTGTGCCGTTATCGGTTTTGCTAACGGTTTTGTCAGTGCCTTAGTCGTGCTCAAGCGCTCCTCGCTGCAAATAGGCACTATATCCTGCGCACTGTTGCCGGGTATAGCCTTAGCTATTTTACTTTTCGGGCTCATTCAACTCAGCATCCTAATCGGGGCTCTCATCGCGGGGCTCATGGTAGGCTTAGGCTCGCTGTTTGTCTCCCGCACCTCCAAGGTGGACCACGACACGGCACTCTCCATCATCCACACCTCCGGATTCGCCATCGGTTACATCATTCTGGTGCATTTAGGCTTGCAACAAAAGGTGGACGATTGGCTCTTCGGCAGCATCATGAGCATGGGCAATGCCGATTTATGGATAGCCTACGCCATTAGTGCCATAGCTATTTTAAGCATCACGGCACTGCGCCGTCCCTTGCTTATCTGCTTGTTCGACCCCCGCGCCGCCACAGCCATGGGCATACCGACACGCGCTTTCAGTTACGGCATTTTCACCCTCATCATCCTGGTATTAGTATCATCCCTGCAAGCGGTGGGGGCTTTCCTCACCCTTGGGTTGCTGGTAGCCCCTGCCGCTACCATGTACCAGCTCACGGACCGCGCCGGGCTGCTGTTTTGGGGCGGCGGCATCATCGGCGGCTTAGGCTCTGTGGCAGCCTTCTTTTTATCCTACCCCTTGGGGTGGCACTTGGGTGCCACCATCATTGTGGTGCTGGGGGGCGTTTTCCTGTTAGCCTACATTTTCTCCCCCAAGTACGGATTATTGAAACGCAAGGCGTGATTTTGCTTGCCTTAGCCCCCCTCGGTATGATAGAATAAGCGCGTATGAAAACCACTTTCTCTCACCAACAGAAAAAAGGCTTCACCCTTGTGGAGCTCTTGGTCGTTATGACCATTATGGCTGCCTTGGCCGGTGCCAGCTTCGGCTTGCTGCAGTTCATCGAAAAAGGCAGAATCAGCAACGAGGCCACCATGTGCAAAAGCATTGCCGCCTCTATCAAAGCTTTCACAGACGACAACACCTACCCTCCTTTCAACCCGGTTAAACTGAAAAAAGCCAAGCCCGGCCGTTGCGATACCGTTATCCTCACCACCGATGGCGAGAACGATTGCGACCTCATCGGCATTTTGGCCAACCTCGGACCGTCCGAAAAAATTAATGTCAAAAACAAATCCTACATCGAGTACGACGATGCCGGCGAACCCGCCGGCGGGCTCTATGTAGATGCAGATGGCAAGGTTGGCCTGTACGACTATTGGGGCAAACCCTACACCATCTTGGTGAACCAATCCGGCAGAAACGGCGTGGTGGACCCCTTTACCGGCACAATGGTTAACGGCCAATCCGCCTTGGTTTACAGCTTAGGCACAGACAGCTTGGGAGCCCACAAAGACCCCACCATTAAAGGCAAAAAAGGCAAAAAATCCAACAGAAGCAAAAATGCACCGCCTGCCGATGCAGACAGCTTAACATACCCGGAATACACCCCCGAGGAGCTTGAGCAAATTGAGGATAACGTGTATTCCTGGAAAGAAGTCCAATAAACAATGAATCCGTTCATAACAGACGACGTACGCATTACGGACATACGTCCGTTGATATCCCCGGCTATTCTGATGCAGGATTTTCCTGCAAGCCACGAGGTAGGCAAAGTAGTATACGACGCCCGCGAGGCTTTTCGGCGCATTCTGCAAAAAGAAGATGACCGTTTGGCCGTCATGGTAGGTCCCTGCTCGATACACGACACCGTAGCCGCCATCGACTACGCGAGCCGTTTGGCAGAAGCGCGCACCAAGTACGAGGAGGACCTGCTGCTTATCATGCGAGTCTACTTCGAGAAACCGCGTACCACCGTTGGCTGGAAAGGGCTTATCAACGACCCCTTTATGGACGGCAGCTACAACATTAACAGCGGGTTGCGCATGTCTCGCGGGCTGCTGCTTCGCTTGGCAGAAATGGGCATACCCGCTGCCACGGAGTTTTTGGACGTTATCACCCCCCAGTACATCAGCGACCTCATCGCCTGGGGAGCCATCGGTGCCCGCACCACAGAAAGCCAAGTGCACAGAGAGCTGGCCAGCGGGCTGTCCATGCCCATCGGGTTCAAAAACGGCACCACCGGCTGCGTTCAAATCGCGGTAGACGGCATCGTATCCGCCGCACACCCGCATTGCTTCCTTTCCGTCACCAAGCAAGGCGTATCCGCCATTGTGAACACCAGCGGTAACGATAGCTGCCACATCATCCTCCGGGGCTCTTCCGATGGTCCCAATTACTCTGCCGAGCATGTGGCACGCGCATGGGAAATCCAACAACGGGCCGGTATCAACAACCGTATCATGATAGATTGCTCGCACGGCAACAGCCATAAATGCTGGCAAAACCAACGCCTCGTGGCTCAAGATGTTGCACAGCAGCTTGCCAACGGCAACAACCACATCGGGGCAGTGATGATAGAAAGCAACATCTACTCCGGCAACCAAAAGTGCGACACGCACAAAGCCCTGCAATACGGCGTAAGCATTACAGATGCCTGCGTAGATTGGGAAGGCACGCTGGAGATTTTGGATACCCTGGCAGAAGGCGTGCGCACCCGCCGCAAAGCCCGCGCTTAGCGCCGCAAGCCCCCTATACTTGACACGAGCCGCTGAGTTAACCCGACTCAGCGGCTCTGATGTTGAAAAACCACCCATACAGAACCGATATATACTTGCCTAAAAGGCGCACAACCCGTACAATATAGCGCACACCGCCATGGATTACGCCCCACTCATAGAAAAGCGCCGCCAACGGCTCGACGAACTGGAGCAAGAAATTGCAGACCCCACCTTGTTTGACAACCGCAGCCGTGCCGAAGCCCTCATGCGAGAGCACCGCCGCACCCAAGCCCTCATGCAAACGTGGCAAGAACTTTGCCATGCCAAAGAAGCGGCAGAAGAAGCACGCACCCTCACCTCCGGCGATGATGCCGAACTGGCAGAAATGGCAACAGAAGAACTGGCAGAGCTTGAGCCGCGCATTGCCAAACTCGAGGAAAACGTGCAATACAGCCTCTTGCCCCGAGACGAAACAGAAGATCGCGACGCTATTGTAGAGATACGCGCCGGCACCGGCGGAGACGAAGCCGCCCTCTTTGCTGCGGACCTGTTGGGCATGTACCAACGCTATGCCGAAGGGCGCGGCTGGCGTGTCGAGATATTAGATGCCAGCCCCAACGCTATCGGCGGTTTCCGCGAAGTTACAGCCCGCATCAGCGGTGAAGAAGTGTTCCGCTACCTCAAATACGAAAGCGGCGTGCACCGCGTGCAACGCGTGCCGGCTACAGAAACACAAGGCCGCATCCATACCTCCACCGCCACCGTTGCTATCTTGCCGGAAGCCGAGGAAGTGGACGTTGAAATTAAACCCGAAGATCTGCGTATCGAAACCTGCCGCTCCGGCGGGGCCGGCGGCCAGCACGTTAACCGCACAGAGTCCGCCGTGCAAATCTTCCACCTCCCCACCGGCATTATGGTGCGTTGCGAAGAAGGCCGCTCCCAACTCAAAAACAAGGAAACCGGCATGCGCATTCTGCGCGCGCGCCTCTTCGAAATGAAGCAGCGAGAAGCCCAACAAAGTTACTCTGCTCAGCGCCGCGCCCTCATCGGCTCCGGTGGCAGAGAAGAAAAAATCCGCACCTATAACTTCCCGCAAAATCGCCTAACGGATCACCGCATCGGCTACACCTCGTACAATTTGGATACGGTAATTGCCTCCGGTGCCATAGAGGACATCATCTCTCACATGCAGCATGCCGAAATGCAAGAGCGCATGGACGAGTTGCAATAACGCACACGCCATGAAAACCATACAAGAAATTCTCTACTCGGGCACCGCCTATTTGGAAGCACGCGGTATAGATGCCGCGCGGCACTCCATGCAAAGCATGCTGGTGCATGTGCTGGGCTGCAGCAAAACATGGCTCTACCTGCACCACGATGACCCGCTGACGGAAGCCACCCTTGCCCCGCTGCGAGAGATGCTTCGCGAGCGCGGCAAAGGTGTGCCGCTGCAACACCTGTTGGGCAGCACAGAGTTTTACCGCCGAGAGTTCCGCACAGATGCCCGCGCCCTCATCCCCCGCCCGGAGACAGAGGAGCTTGTGGAGTTTGCCCTGCAAATGGCTGATAAAAAACCCGGCATGCGTATTCTGGACATGGGGTGCGGCTCCGGCATCATCGGCATCACCCTTGCGCTGGAGCTCGCCGCACATAAGCCCGATGTCGTCATGGCAGACATATCGGACGCGGCGCTGGCCCTCACCTTAGAAAACGCCGCAACCTTAGGTGCCAGGGTGCGCACCTACCGCAGCGACTTGTTTTCCGCCTGGAGCCCCTCTGCAGATAACCCCGTTGTACCCCCTGCAAACTTTGATTTAGTAATGGCCAACCTGCCCTATGTGCCGGATGGCGAGCCCGTATCTGCCGAAGTACGGCACGACCCCGCCACCGCCCTCTACGGCGGGCCGGACGGTTTGGACCTCGTGCGCCGATTTCTGGCAGAAGCCCGCCCGTACCTTAGCGACAAGTGCCTCGTTATGCTGGAAGTAGGGCACAACCAAGGAGAAGTCACCCGCAAACTGATGGAAGCCAACGGCTACACCGATTGCCGGGTGCTGACAGACATGAGCGGCAAAGCGCGTTTCCCCATAGGCTACGCCACCCACCCCCCGCAAACAAACCATGAGTGAGATAGAATACCCCATTCTGCCGGTGGTTAAACGCAGTATTGCCAAGCTTGCCACCATCTGCCGCTACCTGCTGGTAGCCGGGCTGGTCTGTGCCGTGGCGGAACCGCTGATTTTCATCACCTTGCAGCACCCCATCTGCATACTCTTCGGCACCGTATCGGACCACCTCATGCAGCTTTTGCTCGCCCTGCTCACCCTGCCCGCGCTTTGGTGCCACTATGTACTACTGGCAGCGCGCGGCACGCGCGTTACCGCCATGCTATGCCTGTTTTGCTGCATCTTAGGGGGTATTTTAATCACTTGCCTGGCATACGAGGTCGCTACCGGCGGCCAACACCTGCTGCAACACCAGCACGATGCCCCGCTGTATATCTCCATCCTGCTCCTGATTTGTTATTGCAGCAATTGGCATAACATGGCCGCTTACAAAAGCTCTGCCAAAGCGGTGCTCCTCCTCTTTTTCTTCTCCCTGCTCCTTGCCGCTGCAACAATGGATTTTGTACCCCTCTTCGCCTTGGCAGCCAAAGCTATCGCCTGTGCCATCGGCTTCTTTTTCTTACGAAAATTAGAGCAAACAGCCCCTCGCATCATCAGCATGCCGGAGCGCTAAACCGTAAAAAAACACCCGCCTAAACCACTAAGCATTGATTATCAAGAGCCGCCACACCACTCTTGCCAAGAGACATCAACTGTGATATAATGCGCTTTCGCAAGCCGCTATTCTACACATGCCCAACAACACAGGCAACCAGTACCGTTCTTTAGAGCTACCGGAAATCATCTCCGGTCTGCTCGCGCTTTTTATTGCCTTGTGGGAGGCCTGTTTTGTGTTAGTAGGCGCAGACAGCAAAGAGTTAGCCTTTTTCCGCGAGGGCTCTCACCTCATCCTCTGCGCCGTTGTGTGGATTAACACAACAACAGTCATCATTCACTTTATTTCCGATGTACGCAAGCGGCGTCGCTTCAGCAAGTTTTTGCTCATTCAGCTCATCACGGGGCTGTTGGCTCTGCTGGTTTTCTCGGGCGGCATTTTCAATTTCCTTATATCGGATAAAACGCTCAACCTCAGTTTCCTGCTCAGCTTTATGCTTGGCGGCTATGCCATCATCACCATATCCGCATCGCTTAGGCAGCGTAAGCGCATCGGCAAACGCGCCACGCACAGCAGGTGGAGCCCGGCGGTGGTTTTCTTCACCACCATGCTATCCATCGTGCTAGTCAGCACGCTGATTCTGCTTACCCCCGGCTCCGTCATTGTACCTATTTCGTTCAGCGATGCCTTTTTCACCTGCGCGTCTGCCATTTCCATCACCGGGCTCACCACGGTAGACATCAATTCCACCTTCACCCCACTGGGCAAACTCATTATTTTAGCCAACATCCAGATAGGTGCCATCGGCGTTATGACATTCTCTTACTTTGTGCTGCTCATGGTAGGTAAGCGTTTGGCGGTAAGAGAGCGTTTGGCGATATCCTCCCTGTTGGACCAACAGGGTGTGCGCATTGTTCCCTCTCTCATTAAAGCCGTTATCTTTATTACTCTGGCGGTAGAGCTTGTCGGCAGCATCCTGCTCTATGCCCTGTGGAAAAACACCCCGGGCGTGCCGCAAGACATGCTGCCGTTCCGCTGCGCGTTCCATGCCATTTCTGCATTTTGTAACGCAGGCATCACCCTCTTCCCCAACAACATGGCAGAGCCATGCGTCGTACACAGCAAATGGGTACAAGGGGTTATGATGCTGCTCACACTCTCCGGCACACTGGGCTTTGCCGTGTATCTGGAAGCCCTGACACGCTTGCACAACAAAATAAAAGGCATTAAAAACCCGGTACGCTGGAGCACCAACACATGGCTGGTTATCCGTATCACCGTCTTGGTGATGGTGGTGGGTAGTGCAGGCTTGTTCCTGCTCTCCTGCACAGAGCCCTCTGCCCACAACAGCTCTGCCGCCTTTAACAGTTGGGAGAGCTTGTGGAACACCGTGGGGCGCTCTGCCGGCTTCAACTTGTCGGACCTGAGCACCTACGGTCCCTGCTACCAGTCCTTCCTGTGCCTGCTCATGTTTATAGGCGGCAACCCCGCCGGTACAGGCGGCGGTGTGTATGCACCCTTGTTCGCCCTCTGCCTGCTCGAGGTATGGCGTGTTTTGCGCGGCCAGCACGATTTGGAGCTGCACAAACGCCGCATTGCCCGCACCACAGTAGAGCGTGCCATGGCCACAGTCGTGCTCTCCACATTCTGGATCATCGGCTGCGTCATGGTTCTTATGCTCCTGGAGCCCACCATCGCCACCACCGGCAACGGCATCTTTAAACTCTTGTTTCTGGAGGTAAGCGCCTTTACCACCACCGGCTACTCGCTTATTAACCCGGCAGAGCTATCGGACCCCTCCAAATTCTTCCTCTGCCTCAACATGCTCTTCGGCCGCGTGGGCATGTTCACCTTCATGCTTATTTTCATTAAGCCCAAAGACCCCTCCCCCATTCGATACCCCGAAACGCGCCTCCCCCTTTCCTAATTCTCTGCTAACCTCTTTTTTACCATGAAATTCGTTATCATAGGCCTCGGTCAATTCGGCAAAGCTCTTGCCATCTACCTCACAGAAAGCGGCTACGAAGTAACCGTGCTGGACCTCCACGAGCCTGCCGTAGAAGAAATTAAGGACAAAGTGGCAGATGCCCGCGTAGGAGACGCTACCGATGTCCGCGTGCTGCAACGACTCGATTTAACGGACGACGATACACACGTTATCGTTGCTGTGGGAGAAGGCTTTTTGGAGCGCAGCATCCTCATCATCGCCCAACTTAAAGAGTTGGGGGTAAAGCATATTCATGCCCGCGCCGTCAACGAGCTGCAAGCCAAAGTTATACGCCTTGTCGGGGTGGACGAGCTCTTCCGCGTAGAAGACGTAGCCGCACGCCAACTGGCAGATAAATTTGTGAACGACGGCCTCATGCGCCTCAAAAAAATTGATGCCACCCACTCGCTGGCAGAAGTCAAACTCCCCACAGAATGGGAGGGCAAAACCCTCATCGGTGTCAATATGCGCAAGTTACACAAAATCAACCTGCTCACCATACGCCGCGGCACCCCCACCCAACCCATGGACGAAGCGCTGGAGGTCCTCAGCCACCCGGAATCCCCCGTTATCGACAGCCCGGACCCCTCCATCGAATTCAAAAAAGGAGACGTTTTAGTCATCTTCGGCAAAAATAACGATTTGCAAGACTTTGTTAAAAAATTCA
>SUVM01000025.1 GCA_015062015.1 Akkermansiaceae bacterium
CGTCCACTTCACATAGGTGGGGTCGGTGGTTGCAATCTCGCGGTCCCAGTCGTAAGAGAAGCCCAGCATCTTGAGCTGGCGGCGGAAAGTGTCAATGTTGGCGTAAGTGGTGATAGAGGGGTGCTGCCCGGTTTTAATGGCATACTGCTCTGCGGGCAGACCGAAGGAGTCCCACCCCATGGGGTGCAGCACGTTGTAGCCGTTCATTCTCTTATAACGGCTTACAATATCTGTGGCAGTGTAGCCCTCGGGGTGGCCTACATGCAGGCCCGCACCGCTGGGGTAGGGGAACATATCCAGCACATAGCACTTGGGCTTGCCGGCATCAAAGCCTTCCTCCCCGGGGTTCAATACCTTGAAAGTCTTTTCAGAGTCCCAAACGTTTTGCCATTTGGACTCAAATACATCAAAAGGAAACGGATTTTTGCGTTCTGACATGTCGCGCGCGACTATAATACACCCGAACATGAAAATCAAGACTTTTCGCCTTTCTGCCCCTCATATGTCAAAAAAAAGCAATTCAATGGGAAAAATCCGAAAACTTGAAGCAAAATTTCAACATTGGCAGAACGTTTATTTTTCTATGGCATCGGTGCTCATGTTAATGTAAAAGGCATTGCCGGTATTGTGGTGGATAAGTATTACGGCAAATGGGTGGCGGGCGCACCCCTCCCCGGGCGGGGGGGCACCCGCTGCTGCATATGTAGAAGCAAAGAGAAAAAATGCTTGCTTATTTTTGGGCTTCGGCCGTGCGCCGCAGCTCGGCTGCTACGTTTTTGATAGCCTGTTGCCTGTTTCTCGTTTTGATGCTTTCTTTTAAGATTTTATTGTTAACATCCAGCTCTTGCTCCATGAGGCGGAGTAAAACGGGTTCATGCCCGGGCGATGTATCCAAAAGAATGGCAGCGTTGGGGTATTTGCGGTTAATCTCATCAATTTCGGGCTGGTACTTCTTGCGTACATTGAGTATGGCCTCCGTTATGCGGATTTGGTAGTTTCTTGCTTCGTACGCAGATTTGGGTGGCGGTATAGGCCGGAGCTCTTTTAGCCCGACGATGATTTTTTGTTGAATGGGAGCTAATGCTTCGTGGTAGGCTTTGTATTCTCCGGTAAGCTCGGAGTAATCTATAGCGGCGGTAATTTCGGCTATGAGGATAGTTAATTGAATGGGGTCTTGTATTTTATTTGCGTGTTGCGGCTCAAGCATAGCCTCCATCACGTCTGCGGCGGCAATGATGTTAATTTTACGCAACATGGGGTCAATTTGTTCCCATGTGACAGTGTGCGGGTCTATGGTTTTTTCGTAGGTGGATGCGGGGGTTGCATATGCCGTCACCGAAAGCCCGGCATTACATAATGCCATGGCTAAGAAGCCTATGTTCAGAATTTTCATATACTGCAAGATAGCGTGTAATTTTCCTTATGTCAAGCCCATTTTCTCCGGCCTTATCGCCACCTTCCGACTTCTTCAGTCTCTGTGATACGGCGTGCCGGCCAGCATGGTATGCAGGCGGTAAATTTGCTCCAGCAGCACCACCAGGGCCAGCTCATGCTGCATGGTATGGCGGCCCAGGGAAAGCACATAGTCGCACTGTTGGCGCAGGGCGGGGGTGTGGCCATCTGCCGCGCCGATGAGGAACGCTACATGCTTAACTGCCCGCATCTGCCACTCTTTGGCGCGTTTTTCCAGCTCTCGGGAGGTCCAGTTCTCGCCGCGCTCATCCATGGCAATGCGCAGGCAGCCCTTGCTGGCTTCCAGCAGGCGGGCGGATACTTCCTCCGAGCTTCCGGCTTTTACATAGCGAATCTCAACCTTGCCCAAGGGTTTAAGGCGTTCCTCAAAAAAGGCCACCCCTTGGCGGGCATAGGCAATGGAGGGTTTGGCGGCAGCCAGTATAATAAAGTCCATGTGTGTTTAGTTTTGAGGGGGCAAGAGGTAGTGGCCCAGCTCGTCTGCTGTGCCGAATAACGGGGCAGGCCATGCCGCTAATTCGGCAATCTCTGCGTATCCCCATGCCACCAAAGCTGTTTTGCAACCCGCGTTGGCTGCCGTGCGTGCATCGTAGAGCGAATCTCCTACCAAAATAAGCTCTTGGGCCTTTACGCCCCAGCATTGGGCTATGTGCAGCAGGGCATCCGGTGCCGGTTTGCGCGGGAAACGCCCTGTATGCCCCATAATGTGGCTGAAGGGAATGTGCGGAAACAAGCTGCGCACCATGGGCTCTGTTACCTCGTGCGGCTTGTTGGATAGTACAGCCATGTTGGCTCCGGCCGCACTCAGTTTTGCCAATAAATCTGCAATGCCGGCATAGATGGGGGTGTAGGCTCCTTGCCAGCAGGTGGGGTATTCTTGCCGAAACTTGCCGTGCAGTGCTTCCAAGGCCTTTGCCGGGGCCTCTTGCGCGTTGGCGTATCCCAGCGCTTTGGCGCACAGATTAGCCGCCCCGCTGCCAATCATCTTGCGAATGGCGGCGGGGCTGTGCTCCGGCAAGCCCAGATGGCGCAGAGAGCGGTTAAGCCCTTCTGCAATGCCCGGTAGGGAGTCTACCAGCGTGCCATCCAGGTCAAATACAATGTGTTGTTTCATCAGCGAATAAAGCCGCGTTCCGAGGCACGCAGGAACTCTACCAAGCGCAGCACATGGGGGTTGCTGCCATAGTGCTCGTCCTCCAGCACACCGGGGATTTTGTCCGTAACAATGGCTTTTTTATCCAGGAAAAGCTTGCGGTAGGCAAATTTGAGTGCCTTGATATCGTCTGCTTCGAATCCTCTGCGTTGCAAACCGATGCTGTTGATGGTGCGCAGCTGGGCGGGGTTGCCTTCTGCAATCATATACGGTGCAACATCTTGTGCAATACGGGCGCACCCGCCAATCATGGCGTGCTCTCCAATGCGTACAAATTGGTGCAGTGCGGCGCAACCGCCGATGATGGCCCAGTCTCCGATGGTACAGTGCCCGGCAACACCTGCGTAGCCGGACAGGATGCAGTGGTTGCCCACATGGCACTCGTGCCCGCAATGGCTGTTAATCAGGAACAGGTTGTGGTTGCCGATGATGGTCTTTGTCTCCGGGGTGGTGGAACGGTTGATGTTGCAGTTCTCGCGGAATACGTTGTAATCCCCCACTTCCAAATAGGTGGGCTCGCCTTTGTATTTTAAATCTTGCGTCTTGAGCCCTATGACGGAGAAGGGGAAAAATTCGTTGCCTTTGCCGAAGGTGGACGGCCCGCCGAGCACTACATGATTGTGCAGTACACAACCGGCACCGAGTTTGACATGAGGGCCGACAACACAGTAGGGCCCTACTACTACATCTTCTGCTAATTCTGCGGTGGAATCGATGATTGCTGTAGGATGAATCTGAGCCATAACCGCATTCTAACTCTAAGCATGCTTCGCTTCAAGTAAAAAATCCGCCTTTTCCTTAAAAAAATCAGTATTTAACGGTTAGAGTAAGGTCTAGCTTTGGCGCTTTTATAGGCTTGACAAAAGGGAACAATCGTGTATAGTAGCGCATGTGAAGTACGCCTCTCCCATTCATGCCGCGTCTGTGGCAGAAATCTCTATACTCAAGCAGGTATTGACCCGCCGTGCGCGTTTGTGTTGCGGCTTGTTAGCCGTTGCAGCGGCGGTGTTAGTATCTTGTGGGCAGCATGGGCCTTTGGTAAGCGATTGGGAGACGGTGCCCACCCTGCCGGATGGTGAAAAACCGCATGTGGAGGTGTACGAGGTAGAGTTTTTGCCCACTTTGCCGCAAACCCCGGGTACGGTGGTAGTGGGCTATTTCCGTATTCGCAACGGGGCAGAGTTGCAGTACGATAACGAGGCGGTGGTGTCTCTCATTAAACAACGTGCTGCTCTTATGGGTGGCAATACCATTGTTTACCCGCATAATAAGATTACCAAGGCTGTTGTGGCCTATGTGCCAACGGAGCCTAACCTGCATGGCGGGGATGAGTATTGATATGCGCGCTACATCTCCTGCAGGAATTTGAGTGTTTCAAACAATTTATCCGTAGGCTTAATTTTTTGTAATCTGGGGAAGCGGCGGTCCAGGGTAATGTAGTCGTTATTGCGGGTGAGTAACAGTTTTTGCCCGCAGATTTCTACGGCAGCTATGTGGCGTTGCGTGGCTTGTATTTTGATTTTTTGGCTCAGCAGCAGATTTTTGGCTTCGCGGGGCAGTTTGCCGAAGCGATCCGCCCATTGGCGCTCTACATCGTCTACGTCATCCGGGGTAAGGGCTTTGGCTAATTGGGTGTAGCAAGCCATGCGTGTTTGGGTGCTTTCCACCCAAGCCGCGGGTATGTATGCCCCGATGAGTTTGGCGGCATCTGCCCGGGTGGCCATGGCGGCCTCGCTCAAACAAAGAAAATCCGCTTTGAATTGGGCATCTGTCCGTAGGGTGGGGGATTTGCCTTGCAGGTGGTCGATGGATTGGCGCAGTAATTGGCAATAGAGCTCGAAGCCGATGGCGGCAATATGCCCGCTTTGCTGGGTGCCCAGCAGGTTGCCCGCGCCGCGAATCTCTAAATCTCTCATGGCAATTTTGAAGCCGCTGCCAAGCTCCGTGTATTGTTTGATGGCGGCAACGCGTTTGCGGGCGTCGCCGGTGCACATGGCACCCTCGGGTAGTAAAAGGTAGGCGTAGGCGCGGTGGCCGCCACGGCCTACGCGGCCGCGCAGTTGGTACAAATCTGCCAGCCCGAAGCGGTCCGCGCGGTCAATGATGATGGTGTTGGCGTTGGGAATGTCTATGCCGCTTTCGATGATGGTGGTGGAGAGCAGCACATCTGCCTTGCCGTTGATGAAGTCTCGCATCACGCACTCCAAGTCTTCTTTATCCATTTGCCCGTGGCCTACGACAATGCGGGCTTTGGGTACAAGCGCAGAGAGGGTTTCCGCCATTTTGTAGATGGAGGAGACGCGGTTGTGCAAGAAGAATACTTGCCCGTTGCGTGCCATTTCTCGCTCGATGGCGCGTGTGATAAGCTCTTCGTTATACGGGCAAACGGCCGTTTGCACCGGCAGGCGGTTGAGCGGGGCTGTCTCGATGGTGCTCATGTCTCGGGCACCCATAAGTGCCACATATAGGGTGCGCGGTATGGGGGTGGCGGACAATGTGAGCATGTCTACCATACGGAACATGCGCTTAAATTGCTCTTTGTGGCGTACGCCGAATCGTTGCTCTTCGTCGATAACGGCCAACCCCAGTTTGGGAAATACCACGCTTTTGGAAATGAGCCTGTGTGTGCCGATGACGATATCTACCGAGCCGTCTTTGATGCCTGCCAGAATCTCTGCCGCTTTTTTGGGCGGTGTGAAGCGGCTGAGCAGCTCGATGCGTATCGGGTACTCGCTCATGCGGCTGCGGAATGTGCGGTAATGTTGGTCTGCCAATACGGTGGTAGGGGCTAAGATGGCCGCTTGTTTACCACCTGTAACGCATTTGAAGGCGGCGCGTATTGCGACCTCGGTTTTGCCGAAACCCACATCGCCGCAGATGAGGCGGTCCATGGGGCGCGGGGATTCCATGTCGGACTTGCATTGTTTGATGGCGCGCAGTTGGTCCGGTGTCTCGCGGTAGGGAAATGAGGATTCGAATTGCCACATCCACGATGAATCGGCCGGGTGGGCGTAGCCCGGCTTGCTTTCTCTCTCTGCCTGTATCTCCAGCAGTTGGGCGGCGTAGTCTTGTATGGCTCGCTCTGCGGCTTGGCAGGCGCGTTTCCAGCGCGCATCCCCCAGTTTGGAGAGCTCGGGCCGTTTGGCACCTAAGCCTACATATTTGGATACTAAGTGCCCTTGGCTCAGGGGGATGCGCAGCAGCACATCGCCTGCGTAGAGTATGTGCAGTTCTTCTTCGCCGGTTTTGTCATCTTGTACAATGCCTATAAATTTGCCTAAGCCGTGTGCGGCATGCACCACATAGTCACCGGGTAAAATTTCGCGCAGCGGGGCTTGAGCCCGTTCGCGGCGCATGCGTTCTTCGCGGTCTGCGGCGTGTTTGGCATGGGGGACGGAGTAGCGCCCAAATATTTCTGCGGCAGATAATACAGCTAATTTTGCCCCCGGTGCGGTAAAGCCGAAGGGGAGGTCGCCGTCTCTGCTTTGCACGGCAGACCACGCATCGTCGTCTCCGCAAATTTCTTCGAACCGTTGCTTTTCACCGGCATGCGGAAAGTACATGACGATGCGCCATTTGTCTGCTTTCCACCGTTGCAGGCTTTGGCGAGCTAAGGCGCGGCGGGCTTCCTGCATCACAAAATCGCCGGTCTCGAAACTGCCCAGCGGGCTGCCGTAAAAGGCAAGCGGGTCTTTGGCGTTAAGCTCCTCTGCCGCTTGTGCAACGTCTGCTACTTCCGGCGGGGAGTCGAACAGGAGCACATTGCCCGGCTCTGCGCACCCGGGAAGGCTTACAATCCAATCTTGTGGCGAGATGAGGTCCCGCAAGATGCGGTCTGCCGGTGGTTCCTCCAGCACCAAGTCGGCGCGCTCCAGTTTGCGGAAGGAGAGTTGGCTGTCTACATCGAACGCGCGGATGCTTTCCAACTCATCGCCGAAGAACTCCAGCCTCAATGGCCAGGCAGATTGCAGGGGGTAAACATCCAGTATGCCGCCGCGCAGGCTCCATTGCCCGCGGGATATGACCTGGTCCGCTCTCTCAAAACCGTGTTCCGTCAGTTGCCGGGCTAAGTGCTCCGGCGCAATTTCCGTGCCTACGGTCAGGGTTACGGCTGTATCTTGCGTAGGGGAGAAATGCGGAGCCTGTTGGGATAGCCCCGCTTTTGTCACTACGATAACGTGGGGGCCTTGCCCGCCGGCGGGGGTGCAGATGTTGCGCAGGGCGTTGAGGCGCTCTGCGGCTAAATCCGGGTCGCTGAGCCCGTTGTTAATATGCTCCTCTTTCTCCGGTACAAAGATGGGGGTTATCCCCCATAATGGTAATTCGGCAGCCAAGCGCTCTTGTGTGGGCAGGGCATCTGCCACGGCCCATAGGCGGTGGCTCTCTTGTTGTTGCTCTGCAACCAGTGCTACCAAAAAAGAATAGGCTGCCGCGCACACTCGCGGAAAAATCACCGGCTCGGCGCGCGTGTCCTCTGTGCGTAGCCTTTCCATCTCTGCCCGGAAGGCAGGGGTGCGGTTAACGTAGGCTGTAAGCGAGGGGAGCATGCGGAATCGCCATCTGCACATTTGACGGAGAAGCAGGTGCTGCTGCCTCTCCGGTTCCGTTAAAATGCTGTCGGTTGTTGGGTGGCGTTACAGGCGGATGGCGGCACTGCTCCATGTCAGCCCTGCACCGAAGGTGACCATCAGTACAATGTCTCCCTTCTTCGCTTTGCCGGAGCGCACGGCTTCGTCCAACGCAATGGCGCAGGCTGCGCCGGAGGTGTTGCCGTATTTTTGCAGGTTGATGAAGACGCGCTCTACCGGGATGCCCAGTCGCTGTGCCACGGCATTGATAATGCGCAGGTTTGCTTGGTGCGGTATTACCAGGGCAACGTCCTCCGGTTTAATGCCGGTGCGCTCTATCAGCGACAGCGCAGAGTCTTTCATGTGCGCTACGGCATGGCGGAATACCTCGTTGCCGCGCATGGCCAGTGTGTAGAGCTTCTCGTGGATGTTTTCTTCCGTGGTCGGTATGGCAGAGCCGCCGCCGGGTACCATGAGCAGGTCTGTTAAGGTGCCGTCTGCCCCGATGTCGGATGCCAAAATGGCACTGTCTCCCTCAATGCCGGTACCTGTTCTCAGCACGGCTGCACCTGCCCCGTCGCCGAAGAGAACGCAGGTGGTGCGATCCTCCCAGTTTACGATGTGGCTGAGCTTCTCTGAAGAGATGATGAGGGCTGTTTTGGCTTGCCCGCAACCGATGAACTGCACCGCCGTCTTAAGTGCATACAGGAAGCTCGAGCATGCTGCGGAAATATCGAACGCTGCCGCATTTACCGCCCCTAAATTGGCTTGTACATAGCAGGCGGTGGAGGGGGTAAAGGTATCCGGCGTTACTGTGCCGACGATGATGAGATCTATCTCTTCGGCGGTTACGCCCGCAGCTTCCATCGCTCGGCGGGCGGCGTGGGTAGCCATGTCGCTCGTCTTTTCATCCGGTGCGGCAATGCGTCGCTCTTCGATGCCGGTGCGCTCGATAATCCATTCGTTAGATGTGTCGACCATCTTCTCCAAGTCGGAATTCGTCAGGCGGGTTTCCGGTACATACGAGCCGGTGCCGATGAGTGCCACCGGCAGGCGTTTGAAAGGTTTGGTGAGATCGTTCATAACGGTTGATAATGCTGGAGTGTTATGTCTCTCCCTCTCGGGAACAGGCTTATTCTAGCATATTGTTAGAGTAAACGCTAGCTTTTTTTGTTGATGCTGCCTAAAAAATATATTTTGCCCGGGTTTTGATGGGGAAAGCAGGGGGGTAGCAAGCCGTTGCTTTAAAATGATAATTTCCTTGACGCGTGCGGGGCTCTATTTTATAATTCGCACACGATGAGAATATTTTATGCAGCGTTAGCACTGCCGCCGGTGTGTATGGTTGCCCATGCCGAGTTGCCTGATACGGAGGAAGTGGCGGCGCTATGGGCGTTGAATGTGGCAGAGGTTCAGCAGGCCATCAGAGAATATGATTTGATGTATTTTAGTGTGCAGGATGTTGACGGGACTGAGCTGAAGCGTGTTGTGCCGGACGCCGCGTTGTGTGCAGAGGTGGCGCAGATGCTGGTGCCGTTGCAGGTTGCGCAGAAATTTACGGATGATGAAGAATACCCTCGCGTTGTGCTGGTGATGATTTCTGTAGACGGCAAGAAGACGGAGCTGATACTTACAGACATACACGCAAGCGGGGAGGATGCGTATAATTGTACGTTGCCCGCAGCAGAGTACGGGCGGTTGCAGTGGTTGCTGATGGAGATGACGGAAGAATGATTTTGCTCAGGTATTAAATAAAGCGCACCGCACACGGTTTGTATGGAAAAGAAACGCTCTTGGTTGCTGGATATTTTTCGCATCGTTCTTTGTATTGGGGTAGTGGTGTATCATTATCGGGACGATAGCCCGGCCAGTGGTTCGTTTATGGTAAACGGCTTTATGGTGATGAGCGGCTTTTTGGCCGGGGTGATGTTGCTGCGTACGGAGCAACTGGATGTGGTGAAGTTTTACCAAAGCAAAATGAAGCGTTTGGTGCCCATGCTGCTGTTTGCTTTTTTGTTTGGTGTGTTTGTGGTGCATGGGGTGCGCCAAATCCCGCCCGTATGGGATGATTTTGCGTGGGGAGATTTTAATGTATCAAAATTCATGTTGCAGTACAATACACCCCTGTGGTTTATGTGGGTGGAGTTTATGATGCTGTTTATGGTGCCGTTTTTCTTCTTCCTGAGCAAATCTCGTTGGGGATTATATGTTTTTGTAGCCGGGGCGACGTTGCTGGCCGTGGGGCTTTACATGCAGGTGCCGTATTGTGCTCCCTTTGGGAAAGGCCTGTATTATTCTCCGGTGGCGCGTTGCTGGCAGTTTGGTGTGGGGATTTTGGCGGCGCAGCTTTGGGGGCGTATTCAGCGGCGAGAGTTAGCGTGCCGTATTTCTTTTAAGTGTATTACCGCCTGTCTGTTTGTGTTGTTTATGGGGGTGGGCGTGGCTACCATGGTGTTGCGCCAATGGAAACACTTCGGGTGCTGGAATTATACTATCGATTTTGATCTGCTGAGTGTGGGATTCTTTGCTTTGCTGATTCCCTGTATCTTTTGCTACCGTGCTGCAGCTTCCGACAAAGTGGCGGCTTTGCTGGGGCACGGGGCTTTGTTGACTTACCCTGTCTTTTTGCTGCACATCCCTATACAAACAACTGTTAGTTGTTGCCTTGGTGTTGCCCCTTATGCACCCACTTGCCAGCTGTATGCCGTGCTTACCACCCTTGCTGCTGCCGAGCTCCTCTTGTGGGCGGATTCGTGCGTGCAACGCAGATTAAGGTAAGTGTAAGGTGCAAGGTATGAGGCGTTTTTTTTGGGGGGGGGGGGGAAAGAAGAAGCCGAAGGACGGGGCTCCTTCGGCTTGTTTGGCTCTTTGTGTGATTCTTAGGCTTTTTTTCTTAGCGCATGTCCAGAATCGGCACCAATAAGGGGTCATCCGGGCCGGTGTAGCGAGAGAGCGGGCGGAATAAGGTGTTGTCTTCCAGCTGCTCTAATATTTGCGCAACCCAGCCGGCGGAGCGGGCTATGGCAAATATGGTGGTAAACATGCGCGTGGGGATGCCCAAACTGTAGTATACCGATGCAGAGTAGAAATCTACGTTGGCGTTGAGGTTTTTGCGCGCACGCACCATGCGGGCAATCTTGTCGCTCATGCGAATCCATTTCGGCTCGCCGATTTTTTGTGTGAGGCGGATGGCGATGCGCCGCAGTTGTGGTGCACGCGGATCGAGCGTTTTATATACACGGTGCCCCATGCCGAAGATTTTTTCTCTGTTGGCCAGTTTGTTGTTAATGTATTCTTCTACATTTTCTTCTTCGCCGATTTCTTTGAGCATTTCGATAACAGCCTCGTTGGCACCGCCGTGTAAGGGACCTTTGAGGGTGCCGATGGCGGCGGTAATGCAAGAGTACATGTCCGATAGCGTAGAGGCGGTCACGCGAGAGGAGAATGTGGAGGCATTCATGCCGTGGTCGGCATGTAAAATATAAGCTACATCCAGAATATGTGCCTCTTGTTCATCCGGCTCGGTGCCTTTCAGCAACCAGAGAAAGTGGGCGGCTTCCCCCAAATCCGTGCGGATGGGCGGCAAATCCAACCCTTGGCAGATGCGGTAGTAGTAGGCCGCCATGACCGGTATTTTGGCAATGAGGGATAAGCCTATCTCCTTCATTTGGCTGGGGTCCTTGGTGCGGTCGTCGTACATGCCGAGCATGGAAACAGCCGTGCGCAGCGCGCTCATGGGGCGTGCTGTTTTGGTGGCTGTCTTGAAGAAATCGAGAATGGGTTGCGGTAACTCGCGGTCGTGGCGCAGGCGCTGCTCCAACCCGGCTAATTCGTCTCGGTTCGGAAGCCGCTTATTCAAAAGAAGATAAATAATCTCTGTAAAGGAACAAAGGTCTACTAAATCTTCAATTTCGTATCCGCAATAAAGGAGGCGACCCTCCTCGCCTCGCACGTCGCTCAGCCCGGTCTCATTGGCAATGACTCCTTTGAGACCCTTTGCGAAAGTCGGCTGGTCTGTTGTCTGCTTGTCGTTCATTCTCGGTCTGTTGTGATGTAAGGCTCGTGCAGTATGGTTTGCTGCGTTGTTGTAGGGTAGAGTGGGGGTGCAGGGCTTGTGAACCCAGCCTCCCCGAATCAGAAATTGTACCAGGCGTCCACCAGCTCGCCAAAGGATTTTACCTCCACATCCTCGCGGGCATCCAACCAAGCTTTTACGGCTTGGCGCTGTGCCTCGTTAGTTTGTGTCGGGTCCTCGGCACGGGCGGTAATGTTGCAGCCGGCATCGGTCAGGTTGCCTTCGCAATTCAGCCCGTTGGCCTCGATGCAATCGTTGACAAATGCATGCAAAAATTGCTCGCACTCAGCGGATTCGATATCGCCCTTGTAATCAAAGGTAAATTCAAAGCAAAGCTCGCGGAACTCGCCCACACGGTATTTCTTACGCAATCTTTTCTTCATGGTGCGTGGAGTATACGCCTTTTCGCTGCGCTTGTCAAGCAATAACTTGCGTTCTTGCGGGTATCCGGTATTTTTTTCTCGGAAACGCTTTTTGTCATAATTTTTCGTATAAAAACCATTTTAGGGTTGACGCGTTGCTCAAGTTTCTGTATAATTCGCCGCACACACCTGATGGAGCGGTGGCTGAGAGGCTGAAAGCACCCGTTTGCTAAATGGACGTACTGCGTTAAACAGTACCGGGGGTTCGAATCCCCCCCGCTCCGCTTGGAAAAAGCCCTGCGTTTGCAGGGCTTTTTAGTGTGTACGGATTGTCAAACTACAGCCGTATTTCTGTGGGGAACGGGGTGTTTTTGAGGATGCCCCACATTTTGTCGATATAGGCGAGGGTATAAAAATTTTCGTAGTAGTGGAAGTAGAAGGCACCTTTGGGGGTAAGGCGGTAGCCGCCGGGCTCTTGTGTAATGTAGCCGAGTTTGCGTGCCAGCCAAAGCTCGAAGCCGAATTCCTGTTTGAGCGGGGTGCCGAAAAAGTGCTCAAAATCGGCAGCGTCGATAAAGGTGCTGTAAGCCCTCCAAAAGAGGTAATAGACCATGCGTTGGCGGCGGGTGTAGCGGCAGGTAAGTGCGGTGGGCAGTTGGCCGGCGCGGATGCGGTCTATATAGGCTTGTACGGAGAAAGTGTTGATTTTGAATGAGTCTCTTAACAGAGTGGTGGCAGAGCAACCAAAGCCCAGAAAGGTGTCTCGCGTCATGCTGGAGTAGCGGTGGTTGCCGGGGAGGGCGAAGGTCCAGATGGAATCTCGCACATAGCCATGGCGGGTGCAGTAGTCCGTTATGTCGTCGAGCAGGCGATGTTTTGCTTTTTTCTCCATGGCGTGCACGGGGCTTCCCGTGAAGGAGAAGTCGATGAAGGGGTAGACGGCCACATGGTTTGCCCCGTGAGAGAACGCCAGCTCTATATCCTGCCACACATCTTCGCGCTGTTGGCCGGGTAGGGCAAATATGAAGTCCATGCTGACGGTTTGGAACGGCACTTGCGCCAAGGCGTCTCTGATGCGCTGCGGGTTGGGGGCAGGGCGCCCCAGTGTTTTGGCAAATTGCGGCAAAAAGCTTTGAATGCCGATGCTGATGCGCGTTACACCTGCCTCTTTGAGCTTGGTGAGCGTAGCGGGGGTAACGTCTGCGGGGTGTAGCTCTGCGCCGATGCCGTCTGTAATGTCGAAGTATTGTTGCAGGCGTGCAACGATGCGCCCCAGTTGCGGTGCCAGCAAGGCCGGGGTGCCGCCGCCGAAGTAGAGGCTGCTTACAGTGGTGCGTGTGGGGGTGTTTTGTGCCACCATGTCTATTTCCTGCAAAAGTGCCTCGGTGTAGGCGTCTGCCGTGCCGGGGTTGTATACCTCTTTACAGTAGGGACAAAAATTGCATAGGCTGCGGCAAAAGGGGATGTGCACATACAGGCCTAAGCCCGGGGTGTGCTCGTAGTCCGGCTGTGCGTCGTTGTTGTCTGTAAAGAGAAACGGTGCGCCGGTGCGGGTCAACCAAATGCGGGCGGCTGTGGTGAGCAGGTTCATTGCTTAGACGTATTTGGTGTAGGTGCGCAGCATTTCCCATATAACACCGGGGTGCCCTCGGAAGACTAAAGCGTATTCTGCGGCAAAGAAGTAGCCGCATTTTTTGCACAAATCAGGTACATGGATGCAGCGGCCGCATACGGAGAGCTCGCCGTTTTCCATAACCACACATTGGTGGCATGGGGTGGGGAAGTTGTTGTCGATGATGTAGGGGAAAGCACTGCGGAGGTTGAAGATGGGGTATCCTTCGTCCATGAGTTGCTCTATTTCGGCACAGCAGCGCACTTTGTCGTCGCGGGTAAGCTCCAGTTGCGCGGTGTCGGGGTAGGGGGTATGGAAGTTGAAGGAAACGGCGCGTACGTTGGGTTTGTTTTTGGCTACATCGCACACGGCACGGATGCAGGTTTTATTGATTTGGTTGACGGCCATGTAGAGGCAGATGTTATCTGCGGTGGCGGCATCAATATTTTGCATAATGCGCTCGTAGGTGTTGCCGCGTATGGTGTTGTGGTGCTCGGCATCGCCATCCAGACTCAACAGGATGAGGTCCGCCTCCGGCAAATCCAATGTTTGGGTGCCGTTGGTAACAACGTTGATGATGCGGAACCCCATTTGCCTTGCTTCTATTACCAAATCTCGCAGGCATTTGCCGGAGTCTTTCCACAAAAAGGTTTCTCCGCCGCAAAAGAAGAGGATGCGCACGCCCATGTCGAAGAGCTGCTGCATTTCTTTTTTGACCTGCTCGTAGGGGTGGATAACTGCGGTGATGTTGTTGACGGAGCAATGCTTACAGTGCAGGTTGCAGCGGTCTGTTACAATGATGGTGCCCAATATCGGTTTTTTTCTCCGAAAGATGATGGTGCTGAGCCCGAATAATGAGAATTGTATGAGGTGAGAGAGTTTCATGCTGAGTGTAAAGGATTAAAGACTTGCGTTGAATGCAATGGTTTGCTCCGGGTCCGGGATGATGTCCAGAAGCACAAAGGCTTGTTCGTCTATGGTGTTGAGGATGTCGAAGTCTGCCTCGCTATGGATGGCGTAGTACTCTGCCCCCCACAGGCGGGCAAGTTCTTTCATGTCGAAGGCGGGGGGCTGTACGATAAGGCGGTGCAGCTCGTTGTCCATACCGGGGGTGAAGGCTTTGCCGGCACCCTCGTTGTTGAGCACGGCAACAATGCGTTTACAGGGGGGGAGCTGCGGCAGCATGGAGGCTGCGGCGCAGTCTCTGAGCAGAGAGATGTCGCCCGTGAGGCAGCAGGCGTATTCTGCATCTGTGCTGTTGGCTAAAAAGGCGGATACGGTGCCGTCTGCACCGCCGGTGCCGTTGTTGGCTCTCAGGTAAACGGTGGGTATGTTGGTTTGGGCGTAGCGGTTCCAGAGCTGGATGGTGGTGGCGCTGCCCAGGCTAAGCACATCTGCAATACCGGCGTGGTTGGAGAAGTAGCGCACCATGGCGGCATCGCTCTCCGGGTAGGCAAGCAGCAGCTCTTCTATTTTGCCGTGGTAGCGGCGAGAACGTGGCAGCAGTTTCTCTGTATCGCCTACATGGGGTACATCCCCCAGTGCTTTCATGATTTGCTCCGGTTCGCCTTCGATGACGACGCTCTCCCTGCATAACCCGGAAAAACCGGTGCGGGTGATGGAGTATACTTGCGTGTCCGGCATATCCTCCAGTGCTTTCCAAAAATCGCAGGTGGGTATATCGCCCACTCGCAATACATATTTGGGCGGGGTTTGCGATAAAATGCGGTCTGCCCCATGCAGCAACAGGGTAGAAAGCTCTTCTCTCAGCCCGCTGGCGGCATCTGCTACTACGGGGGCTCGCAATGTGCGGGCTAACCAAAGTACGGGTTCTTGCTCCGCCGGCTCCAGCCCGCCTATCATGAGCACCATCCCCTCGAAAGAATAAAATCGCAGCATGCGCGCCAGCTCTGCAACGGAGCCACGGAAACGCGGTGCAGCCGGGGCTTTGCCCAGTTGCAGCCCCTCGTAATCTGCCCCGCAAGTGGGTGTTTCGTGCAGGTGCAGGTTGATGTGAACGGGGAATCCCTCTGTGGCAAGGGCTGCAAGGTCCGGTAGTTCGCCGATGGTGCAGGGGAGGGTGAGCTCTAGGGTAGGGGCATAGATGCCGAAAAGGCCTTCCGTTTCGATGTGCCCGGGTGCACCGCAACCACCGGCGTTTTCTCGGTTTGCCACGGTGAGGATGATGAGGGGCCTGCGTTGGTAATACGCCTCTACCACTGCGGGGGTAAGGGCTGTGGCGGCGGCGCCGTCTCCTGCCACTACAACAACGGGCCTGCCGGTGGCTTGGATTCTGCCCAATGCAAAGTAAGCCGCCGTGCGCTCGTCGGATTGGCTCCAGCGGTGAATGTGGCGGCAATCTGCCAGCCCGCTCAGTACGGTGGCGTTGTGCCGCCCCGGGCAGCATACCCATTCGGCAATTCCGGCGTTGGCGCAGCAGGTAATAAGGCTTTTCATGCGTGTGTTATTGGGGTAAGGGGATGGGGGAACCCAGGTGTTGCGGTTGGTTTTGAGAGAGGAGGTCGTACACCATCTTGATACGCGCACCGCGCTCGCGCACCCAGGCTTTGAGGTAAGAGGATTGGGTAATGGGGCGCAAGGGGGCGTTGAGTCCCTCTGCCTCTATATCCAGATAATCGGCAATGGTGACGGCGCGGGCCACATGCCCCGCTTGGCTGACGATAATGAGTTTGTCTGCCCCGAAAATGTGCTTGGCGCGGTATACGGAGTCGTAGGTGCAGAGCCCGGCGTGGTCTCGCACAATTTTTTCGCGCGGTACGCCGAGTTTTACCAAGTAGGCCTCCATATCCGCCGGTTCGTTATAGTATTTTTCGCGGTTGTCGCCGGAGACGATGATGCAGCGCACCTTGCCGGATTTCCATAACTCGGCAGCGGCCTCCATGCGCCCCTCAAAATAATAGTTAAGCTGCCCGCGTGCCAGGTATTTGGAGCATCCCAGCACCAAACCAACGGCTTTTTCTCCTTTGCAATCTGCCGGGGTGTCGTGGCAGTTGGCCATGGAGCAACAGTACGTCCACCCGTCTGCCACCAGTACGCATATGCTGCCTATAGCAATGATAAGCAGTACAATGCCCACGAGAAAACGCAGCACTTTTCGCAGGCACAGCAGCCCCTTTACTATAAAGCCGGGGCGGCGTGTCTGTTGCGGTGTGCTGTTCATATGCGGGGGCGTGCGGGTTAACGGATGGAGATTACCTGAATGCGCGTGGTCAGGCGGTGGGTTTCTCCGCAGCGCAGCATGAGGTTTTCTGCCGGTACGGCTGCCGTCTCTACGGCAAGGAATCCGCGTGCGGCCTCTGCCCCCAGGTCTGCCATGCCGGTGGCAAGTTCTTGGCCGGGGTTCCACACCACGGCGGATTGGGAGCCTGCGCGGTAGATGTTGATGCTGCGCTCCCAAGCGGGGTCGTGTATGGTGATGAGCTGCTCCTCCGGTACGGGGTGGTAGATGCGGTCTATATGGCCGGCAGGGATTAACGGGTCTTCGCAATGCGGGGTGGCATCCGCTGCGTATTCGGTAAAGGCGCATTCTTCTAACCCGGTGATGGCCACCGTCTCGTAATCGCTTACGGCAAAGTAGGTGTGCATGGCCGCAGAGAACGGCATGGTGCGCTGCACGTCCATGGTCATGAGGCTTACCAGTAGCTCGCTCCCCAGCTCGATGATGAGGGCTGCACTGGGCATCAGCTCTTGCGTGGGTGGCAATGCCAAAATGATGCGCAGGGTGCCGTCCTCCAGCTCTTCTGTGCCGGCGTGCTGCCACAGAGCCGTGCGGGCAACTCCGTGGGCGGGAAGGGTGGCATCCTCCGGGTTTTTACCGAACCACGGCCAGCATATCGGCATGCCGCCGCGCAGGGCTTTGCCCGGGGTGTATGCGGCTTTGGGGCTCATAAAGATAACCGGCAGTTGGCCGGTGGGTGCCCATTGCAGTATATGGCCTCCGTAAAGAGATATTTCGGCTGTGCAAAGTTCCGTTTTGATGCGCAGTATGGGAAATTGCGGTCCGTGGGGGTATTCCGTTGTAAGCATAACAGTTCGTTTCTCTTGGTTCATGCTACCAGAATCCGCTCCTCCTGTCGAGTAAAATCAGGTATTTATCTATGCTGCCGTTAGAGGAATATGACAAAAATGAGGTGAAACACAGTTTGCGGAAGATAAAGGAAAATCCCCTGCCGGGACTAACCGGGCAGGGGAAGCATGATAAGTTGTTTTTCGGGGGTTACTTAAGGCAGGGGGTGTCTGCCTGCAGGTGGAAGATGAACTTGCCATCCTGCGTGATAAGGTATGCCTTGCCACCGGTAATCATAGAGATTACCTTGCGGAAGTTTTCCATTTTTTCTGTTAAAACTTCTGCGTTATGTTTGATTCTCTCTCCCTTATAGCCATCGGGTTCTTTTTGGGAGAAATAGTCTGCCCGGGCAGTTGTTGCATTCAGCATCGTTTCCATGCTAGTGGCGATGGGGGCTAAGTTGAGCTCGCAGAACCAGCCTGCAACTGCGGTGTCGGCTGTGGCCGTAGCCATTTGGGCGACGAGCGTTGTGTCGGAGCCCACGGCGGCAGCTGTGTCGGATACGGCATAACCGGCAGTCAATCCTTGTTGCGGTTTGGATATGTTGCTGAAGTTGTATACGGTAGCTTTGCCGATGGTGCTTTGCTCTGTTGCCAGCGCGGTGTCTACTTGGGCTTCTGCGCCGGGTTTCAGCGTTGCTGCGATGTTGCGGATGGCGCCGAATGTGGCTTTAACAGCTTGCTCGAATGCGGCTTTGTCTTTTAACTGCATGGCAAAGGCGATTCGGGGGGCGCTGGTATTGACGGTGCCGGTGGCTTCGTCCAAGTGGTCGATGGGTTGTGTTTCGGTGGCTTGCCCATCGATAGAGAAGCTCCAACCGGAATCTAAGCTGCTAATGAGCTGCTGCACCGGAGCCATGTTGTTTTCTATGGCTGCGCGTGCTTGGGTAAGGGCTGCTTCTTGACCGCTGATAGCTGCAATAATTTCGAAGTACGCATCAACCAACCCCTTGTAATCCACCTTCGGAAGATTGGTAATGCCGCTGCCATAGGCATAGAAAATAGTGTTCTTCGGTGCGGTGTTGCAGGTGGTGGCCGTATTGAATGTGCTGCCGAAGCTGTCGCTCTCTACGGTAAGATGCACATTCCCGTCTTGCCAAGCTGTGATGGCAAGGGGTTTGGTTGTTTTGGGGTAGTTCTTGATAATTTGCTCAAGCTTGCCGAAAGCGGAGCTGAGTTTTTGTGCAGATTCTTCCGGCAGGATTCGGGAGAAGTTTGCTGCAGCAGTAGAGAACGTGGTGCTGACGCAGAATTCCTGCAGGGCGTTTTGCAGCGCGGCAGAGGCAGAGGCGGTAAGCATACCGGGTTTGCCGCCCAAGCTGTTGAGGGAATCGGCTGCGATGGTGCCCAGCACGGACTCTTTGGCAGATGCCGGGGTGGTGAGCTCTGCCGGGTTGTTGCAGATAGCTACCACAATGGCATTTTCGATTTGGCGGTAGGCAACGGTGATGGACACCATCGCAGCCGATTC
>SUVM01000026.1 GCA_015062015.1 Akkermansiaceae bacterium
ATCTGGCAGAACGGCTCTCGCGCCTCCACTGCCGCACCACCCGTATTGCCCAAGGCATACCCGCCGGTGCCGGGCTTGGCCACGCAGATGCCATTACCCTGATGCGCGCCCTGGAAGGCCGCCAAAGCATGTAATGTTGCCATGATTACCGGTTGCGGCCAAAATACCCCATGCGTCCTCATGCGGAGGAAGCGCTTCACCCCGGGTGGTTTCTTTTTTTCTTGAAAAACCACTGCATATCGTATAAGATGAAAAACGATGAACATGCACCGCATCCTCGCCATCTTAACCATTGCCGGCACAATATGCACGGCAAACGCTGCCGAAAACCCGCAGCGCATTGCCACCTACGAAGAACTCACCGAAGCCGGATTTAACGTACCCTTCCATTTTACAAATAAAATTAAGCTCACCTACGGGCTGTTACAGCAGGCAAAAGCGGAAATTGCCGCCCAACGCCGCATCAATGAGCTGTTGAGCAACATCCGCACCCAAGCCGATGCCGATGCAGCAGCCCAAGAATTACAACAACTGCGTGCCGCCTTTTCCACCGGTACCCAAGCCGATATCGTGGCCCTGTTCATCTTAGAGTGCTACCCGGAGGCAGTCCCCATGGTCTATGCCTACGAAGATTTGAAACTCAAGCTGAAAGAAGCAAACTATCACGGTTCTTCCGCCCTTAAATCACAGCTCAAATAACCCGCAAAACCCACCACCTGCCGGCATGAAACACGCCCCCCTGCTCACCGCCCTGTTTGCGGCTACGGCACTATTGGCCGCCGCCGCACCGGAAACCGCCGCCGCGCTCTCCCCCGACCAAGCAAGAAAACAACTGCTGCAACTCAACCCGGCCCAACAGGATGACGCAACCGCCCTACACCAAGCCGCCGCCACAGGCGACTGCGAGTTGCTGCGCCTTTTACTTGCCGCCGGGGTTCCCCCGGATGCCCCCAACCGCTACGGCGAAACCGCCCTGCAACAAGCCGCAACAAACGGGCATACCACCTGCGTGGAACTTTTGCTGGCAGCCGGGGCCAACATCAACCACCAAGATGAAAATGACGGGCGCTCGGCACTTCTGCGCGCCATCCAAAACGGCCACCCGGATTGCGCCAAACTATTGGCCAATGCCCAAGGGCTGGATTTTCGCCCCTGGACCCCGCTCACCCTCGGTGTAGCACGCCACGATATAGAAGACATCCACCGTTTTCTGGGCACCGGCAATGATGTGAACGAAGCTTGCAGCCCGGGCTACACCCCCTTACAACTTGCAGCAACTCTGGGCTACCCGGAGGTAATGCAAATACTGCTGGATGCCGGCGCAGATGCCGATAAAGCGGATGCCTACGACTACACACCCCTTTGCATGGCACTTTACCATGGGCACACGGCATGTGCACAACTGCTGTTGGCACACGGTGCCAATATACACGGCAGCACACCATGGCCACCCATTCATATCGTACTGCAAAATGGGCATACCCATGCCCTGCAAGCCCTGCTGGCAGCCGGTGCCAATGCCAACCAAACCAACCAAAACGGCGAAACCCCATTGCATTTGGCCGCTCTCTTCTCCCAAACGGAATGCGTTAAAATACTCTTAGCTGCCGGGGCTAATCCGCACCTCCGCAACGCCGCCGGAGAAACCCCGGCCGACATCGCCGCCAAATACGGCCACACCGAAATACTGAAACTGTTAGAAAAGCCCTGAACTTTAACCGCCCCCGTTTCACCAAACACCCGTGCACCGGCGGGTTTTATTACAAAATCCGCCTCTGACTCTCGTACCGCGCGCGCGCATACTTACATACCGCATTCGCGGGTTGAAAAGCCCCACACTCCTGCATTTTTCATATGAAAAATGCAACATGTAGTTGCAATATTCCTATGAAAAATGCAGATTTTTCATCGTTATTCATATCAAATTTGCATTTTCTCCTTGAAAAATGTTTTATTTTCAATATAATAAGCAAGCAACAACAAAGAGAATGAAACGACACCTTACAGAAACATTAAAAAAATGGAAAACGAAAGCGGATCGCAAGCCTTTGTTAATACTCGGAGCGCGTCAGGTTGGCAAAACCTGGCTGATGCAAGAGTTCGGAAAGGCCGAATATAAACAAGTGGTATACATACGCTTTGACAGGAACACACGGGTGCACCGAATTTTTGCTGAAAGCAACCTCAACATGAAAGAGCTTTTGGCAGACATACAAACCGAAATGGAAGTAAAAATAACCCCGAATCACACACTATTAATACTAGACGAAATACAGGAATGCCCGGCAGCATTAACCGCATTAAAATATTTTTGCGAGGATTTGCCGGAATATCATGTTATGGCAGCCGGCTCATTACTGGGAGTACATCAACACCATGGTACGGGTTTCCCGGTAGGAAAAGTTCAAACACTACATCTGTACCCCATGAATTTCAGAGAGTTTCTGGAAGCCATGGGCAAGCATGAGCTTGTGCAGCTTCTAAACAGCCACAATTGGGCAAAGATAGCTCTATTTAATGATAAATTCGAGCATTTGCTCAAATCATATTATTGCGTAGGCGGCATGCCCGAAGCTGTAAACAAATACGTTGAGACCGAAAATTATGCAGAAGTAAGAGAAATACAACTCAACATCTTATCCGACTACAATAACGATTTCAGCAAACATGTACCGGCTACGCTTGCAACAAAATTGTCTTTACTATGGAACTCTGTACCCATGCAATTATCAAAAGAAAACAAACGTTTTGTATATGGCAATGTACAGAAAAATATGCGTTCCAAAGATTTAGAAGCAGCCATGGACTGGTTACACCGCGCCGGTCTTGTTCATTTGGTTCATCGGGTTAATACACCCTCGCTTCCTCTGGGAGCCTATCATGACGGAGCTTTCAAACTCTTTTTTGCCGATATAGGACTTTTAGCAGCCAAAGTAAATCTGCGCCCCTCCGTTATTCTGAACCACAATGAAATATTCAAAGAATTTAAAGGAGCACTTACAGAACAGTATGTGCAACAGGAGTTGCGTGCCTCCGGCACCACAGAGCTACACTACTGGCACGCAGAAACCACCCATACCGAACTGGACTTTATGCTTCAGGCAGATATGAACGTTGTACCGCTGGAGGTTAAAGCAGAGCACAATACCAAAGCTAAAAGCCTGCTGAATTATTGCCGCCGTTATACCCCCCCCTTGGCAGTACGAGCCTCGATGAATGATTACGCCGTTAACAGCCTACAAACAAATGGCAATCAACAAACAACACTACTGGATATACCCCTCTATGCCATAAGCCTCCTCACCACGGAAGCTGAGAAAGCGCTATTGCAACGGCAAGAAGCATTACATTGATAGAGATTGCCCATCATCATCCCCCCCTTCATCTACGACCGCAACTCGTTCTTCACCACGAGCGCAAGCGGGTTTTATAAAAAACCCGGCCCGCAAATTCCCCTGCAGCCGGTGCTCTGCACCCAATGTGCACGCACAGACACACCCATTTACCCGAAGCGCAAAACTAAAAACTTGACAGCCCGTGTGTTAGAGCGTATAATGCGCGCTCTTGACCGTGAGCAGTAAAGTAAAATCAGAAAATTGGAGCAGTAACCTGGGCGTCGTCTTAGCCGTGGCGGGCAGTGCCATCGGGTTCGGTAACTTTTTGCGTTTTCCCGGCTTAGCATCGCAATACGGCGGCGGGGCCTTCATGATTGCCTATTTTTGTGCATTTTTGCTGATGGGCATACCGCTTAGCTGGGTAGAATGGAGCATCGGGCGCAAAGGAGGGCGCTTAGGCGGCCACAGCACCGCGTCCATCTTTTACCTCATCTCGCGCTCTCGGTACTGGAAATACCTTGGCTTAGCCGGCGTGGTAGTGCCCTTGGCTATCTCCATGTACTACATTGCTTTGGAGGGGTGGACCCTCGGCTATGCGTGGCATACCGCCATGGGCGACCTCAATTTCGGCACCGCTGCCGAATACAGCACCTTTTTCAACAATTTTACAGGGGCTACGCAAGACGGCGCCATCTTTTTCGGCGGAGAAAGCACACTGCTCATCTTCTTTCTCATAGCCCTGCTTGCCAATTTTTACCTACTGTATCGCGGTGTAAGTAAGGGGATAGAGTGGTTCAGCAAAATCAGCATGCCCATCTTGCTGCTTACAGCCATCATCGTACTGGTACGGGTGCTAACCATGGGAACCCCCGATGCCGCCCACCCGGAGCGCAATGTGAGCCAAGGGCTGGGCTACATGTGGAACCCGGATAAAGTCATGCTGGTAGACAGCTCTGCCATAAACCCCAACACCGGGCAGCCGCAAGTGCTGGATATGGTACCCGCCGGGGCCTCTGCAACCCAACAAACCGAGCAATTGGCGCGTCTGCAGCAAGAATACCCCGCAGCCACCATCAGCCGCCGCGAAATCTCGCTGTGGGAGGGGCTCAAAAACCCGGAACTCTGGATCATGGCTGCCGGGCAAATATTCTACTCCCTCTCCATAGGTTTTGGTATTGTTTGCACCTATTCGAGCTATGTAAAACGCGGCAACGACATTGCGCTGGGCTCTCTCACCGCAAATGCCGCCAACGAGGTAGCAGAGGTAGGGCTGGCCGGCATGATGATTATACCCGCTGCGGTTTCTTTGCTGGGTGTAGCCGCTGCGGCGGGCACCAGCACCTTCGGTCTGGGATTCAATGTTTTACCGCAAGTATTTAACAGCATACCGGGCGGGGCCTTCTTCGGCACACTCTTCTTTATACTGTTGGCCATAGGGGCTATTACCAGTGCTATTTCCATTTTACAACCGGCTGTAGCCTATGTGGAAGAATTTTGGAGCCTGCGGCGCGTACAAAGCGTATGCTTAGTGGCGTTAATGCTGGTGGTAGGCTCCCTCATTGTCATTTGGTTTACCGACAACGGATTATTGGCATTAAGCACATTAGATTTTTGGATGGGCACCATGTGCCTCTACTTCAGCTCGGCGCTCTACCTCATCATGTTCCGGAGTATTTGGGGCACCGCCGGGGGCTTAGCAGAGCTGCGCAGCGGGGCCGCCATCCCCATAGGGCGCCGTATTGCTTTCCTGATCAACTGGGTAACACCCGGCATTATGCTCGCCATCTTTATCGCTTGGCTCTACCAAAATCTTTTTGAGCAACAAAACCCGCACATCGACAACATACTACAGGGTAAAGCCGGGGCAATTTTCCCCTTAGTATGGGTGTTACTGGTCACGCTTTTCTTTTGTTTCATCGCACGCACCTCTCGCCGCTTCAAACACGGCGAAAACCTGGAAACCAAATACGACCGAGAACCCTTCTCATAATCCGCCGTGTCTCAACAATCTGCATCAGAAAGCTGGAACAGCAACCTGGGCGTCATGCTGGCCGTGGCCGGCAGTGCCGTCGGGTTCGGTAACTTTTTACGCTTCCCCGGGCTCGCCGCTCAATTCGGCGGCGGGGCCTTCATGATTGCCTACTTCATTGCCTTTCTGCTGCTGGGTATTCCCATCAGCTGGGTGGAGTGGAGCATTGGCCGCCGGGGCGGGGCCTTGGGCGGACATAGCACCGCCGCTATTTTTTACCGGCTCTCCGGCTCCCGCGCTTGGAAATACTTGGGCATAGCCGGTGTGCTGGCCCCGCTGGCACTGGGCATGTACTACATTTATCTGGAGGCATGGACCCTAGGCTATGCCTGGCATACCGCCATGGGCGATTTAACATTCTCCGCCCCCGAGCAATACACAGACTTCTTTAATCGCTATGTTGGAGCAACCGGTAACGGCAGTGTCTTTCGCGGAGACAGCAGCACGCTGGTTTTCTTTGCTATTGTGCTGGTACTCAACTTTTATCTTATTTTCCGCGGCATTAGCAAGGGGATAGAATGGTTCTGCAAATGGAGCATGCCGGTACTGCTCGTTACCTGCATCATCATCCTCATCCGCGTGCTCACCGTCGGCACGCCCGATGCCGCCCACCCGGAGCGCAATGTCAACCAAGGGCTCGGTTACATGTGGAACCCCAACAAAGTCATGTTGGTAGATACCGCTGCGCATACCGAGCAGCCGCAGGTGCTGGACATGGTAGCCGCCCATGCCACCCCGGCAGAGCAGCAAGCCCAAATAGCCCGTCTGCAACAACAATACCCGCAAGCCACTATAGAAAAGCGCGAAATCACACTGTGGGAGGGGCTCAAAAATCCGGATTTGTGGTTGGCAGCCGCCGGGCAGGTATTCTTCTCCCTCTCCGTTGGTTTTGGTACCGTTTGCACATACGCCAGTTACATACGCCGCCATAACGATGTGACATTGGGCTCCCTCACGGCCAACATGGCCAATGCCGCCACGGAAATCGGGCTGGCGGGCATGATGATTATACCGGCAGCCGTCAGCTTTCTGGGCATTGCTGCGGCGGCTACCACCAGCCTCTTCGGGTTGGGATTCACCACGCTACCGCAAGTATTCAACAGCATGCCCGGCGGCCAATTTTTCGGCACACTGTTTTTCTTCCTGCTCTTTATCGCCGCCATCACCAGTGCTATTTCCATGCTGCAACCGGGCGTGGCTTTTTTGGAAGAATTTTGGGGGCTCAAGCGTGTGCAAAGCATCAGCCTGCTGGGCATTTTACTTACTTGCGGCACCCTCTTGGTAGCGTGGTTTACAGAAGACCTACTGGCACTGGATACCATGGACTTTTGGTTCGGCAATCTAAGCCTCTACCTCACCACGAGTATCTACCTCTACCTTTTCTGCATCGTTTGGGGACCGGGTAAAGGGCTGGCAGAGCTGCGCCACGGCTCCTCCCTGCAACTGCCGCGGCCCATGGCGTTCATCATCACGCGTGTCACCCCGGCCATCATGCTCACCATCTTTGCCTCTTGGGCATACAAAACGCTCTTTATCAAGCAAAACCAACACATCACCAACCTGCTGGAGCTCAAACCCGGTGCCATCTTCCCCTTAGTCTGGATAGCCCTGGTGGCCCTCTTTATGGTCTTTGTGATTCGTACCTCCCCCAGTTTCCATCAATCCCGCCAACCCGATTAATACATTATACCATGACATTTGCCGGCATCATCACTATGGTTCTCTCCTGCGGTATCGCTTGGGCGCTCTTCATCATCTGCTGCATCCGCCTCATCAAAAGCGATAAAAAAGAAAACTCCGACACCCCCAACGGCTAAACTTCCCCCCACCCCTACGCTATAAAACAAACCATTTAAGAGCGTACCTACTTTATGGCAAAGGGAGGAGCCAACAGAACAGCCCACCCATTGCCCTATGCGGGCAAGTGGTGAGCTGCAAGATGTGCCCCGGCGGGGGCAGAATCAGTGCTACCGGTTACAGAACCTGAGCACCTTTCAGGATGTCAATAATCCCCTGCACCTTAGAGGTGCCTACCTCTTTAATACAATCGGAATAAAGTTTGCCGCCCTGCCAGTTGTTGAAGGTAAAGCGGGCAGCATCGGGGATGGATTGCTCGCTCTTAGCCACACGCAAACGGCTGAAACCACGGGTATAATAGTCATACTCGCCATCGCAGCCATAGTACTTCATCTTCGTCAACTCGTCGGAGTTAATCAACGTGGTCGTATTGGGCGTAAAGAGCTCGGTGCGGCTCACGGTCTTAACGGCGCAGGAGGAAAGCCCCAGTGCCACAAGCAATACAGAAATCAGTTTTTTCATAACAAACAGCCTTATAACATATTGCCCCCATATTGTCAAGAACCGCCAAGAGGATTCCTCCCCCCGCCTCTCCCAATACTACATTTAGCAAATTTTGCAGAGAAAATGCAATTTTACTTGATTTTTCCCGCTAAATTTGCTATTTTCATTTCATAAAAATGGCAGCAGGATTTTCTACAGCAATTTTCGGAAATGTACCGATTAGCACCTCCATACTCAAAAGCGTATTGCAGGAGTACCGCGCACCGCAGGCACGTATCAAGCAAATGGAGAAGCATGGAGAAATTATACCATTACGCCGCAACCTCTACCTATGCCCTCAAGAAACGCCATACAGCAAAAAGCTGATAGCCAATCATCTGGTAACACCATCTTATGTATCGTACGAATGTGCATTGTGGGATGCAGGCATTATACCGGAGCGCGTTTATAGCATCCGCTCTGCATGCATAGGGCGAAGCCGCACATTTGAAAACAAAACGGGCTTCTACCAATACACGCAACTGCCTCTCAGCTATTATTCCATAGGAGTAACCATCGGCCATACCCCGGAAGGATATGGCTACTATATAGCCCGACCGGAAAAAGCACTGTGTGACCTCATTTTAAGTACCACCGGGCTTCGACTTCAAAGCCCCAAAGCCGCAGGTGAATATCTGGAAATTTACCTGAGAGCCAATATGGAGCTACTACAGCAATGGGATGCAGACTTGCTCCACCATATTGCCGCTGCTGCACATAAAAAGAAAAACGATTTATTACACCTCGAACAATTCATTCGCCATGAATGCCTTTGATGAAATGCTGGCACGGTACGATTGCCGAAATACGGATGACACGCTCAACGCCATTCGAGAAATCATGCAGCAAATAACCCTCTCTGCACTAGCGGAAAGCGGATTCTTTGAAAAAGCCGTCTTTTACGGCGGTACCTGCTTGCGGATTTTTCACGGTCTACAACGTTTTTCCGAAGACATGGATTTTTCGCTACAAGAAAACACACGCAATTTCGACCCGACACCCTATTTACACGCTATCAAAACTACCTTCGCATCGTTGGGGCAATCCGTAGACGTTACCCCAAAAAAGAAAACCAAACTATCCGCCATTCAATCTGCATTCTTAAAAAGCGACACTGCACAGTATGACCTAAAATTGGAACGTGGAAGGCTCATCACCATTAAGCTTGAAATAGATACAGCTCCTCCTCTATGCTTTGAAACAGAACAAAAGCTCTTGTTACATCCCCGCGCATTTTTCAGCTCTTGCATGACACTTCCTTGTCTTTTTGCCGGTAAAATGCACGCCTTACTCTTCAGAAATTGGAAAAATCGTGTCAAAGGCAGAGACTGGTATGACTTTGCATGGTATATCCGTCAAGGCATCCCTCTCAACTTCTCACACTTCCTCACCCGAGCCAAGCAATTTCAATCCCTCTCATACAACTCTCTCTCCCCGCAACAATTCCAAGAACTCTTATACGCCAAAATTAAGACGCTTGACCTGGAATCCGCTAAATTTGATGTTTTGCCCTTTATTTCCGATGCCCGCGAATTAGATATTTGGTCCGTAGAATATTTTTTACAACTAGCCCACATGATGAAAATTCAATTTTAGCAAATTTTGCAGAGAAAATGCAGAAAAGGTTGATTATCTCTGCAAAATTTGCTAACAGAAGCATTATTCGCCTAGCGGCTGACAGCGAGATTCCGGCTGAGCCGTAGCGAGATTGTGGCGGGCTCATGCCGCCGCAGTAAGGAGGGGCATAGCGGCCATTGAAAAAAGCGTGATAAAAATTGAAAAAAGCGCGTGAATTTGATTGACAATAAGGGGAGAATGCGGTATGCTGCGTGCCCCTGCTGATGCTGCAATACCAACAACGGGAGGCTGGGGGCGAGAGCGCAGCACCTTCCACAAACAAGTGCATCCTGCTATAAGGTTACACACAACATATACTAATACAATGGTTAACGAACTCATTACAAAGATGGTGGAGGCCGGTGTACACTATGGTCACCAAACCCGCAAGTGGCACCCGAACATGAAGAAGTACATTCTTACCCAAAAGAATGGCATACACATCATCAACTTGGAGGAAACAGAGAAGTGCCTCGACAAAGCATGCGCCTTCCTTGCCGAGAAAGCCGCAAAGAACAAGAAGATTCTGTTCGTAGGCTGCAAGCGCCAGGCTCAGGAGGCCGTTAAGGAGGCCGCAGAGGCCACGGGGCAATACTACGTCAACTTCCGTTGGCTCGGTGGTATGCTCACCAACATGGCTACCATCAAAAAGAGCATTGCCCGCCTCGACTACCTCGAGAACCTCGACAAGCAACCCGAGTACAAGAGCATGTCCAAGAAGGAGCTTGCCGCCCTTGCCCGCGAGCGCGAGAAGCTGCACCGCAACCTTCAGGGTATCCGCAACATGGGCGGCGCCCCGGACGTTATGGTAGCCATCGGTGCCGACCACGAGGACATCGCCATCCGCGAGGCTCACATTCTGGGCATTCCCGTGATTGTGCTTACCGACACGAACGCCGACCCGAACACGGTGGATTTCCCCATCCCCGGCAACGATGACGCTGTTCGCTCCATCCGCCTGGTACTCTCCGTGCTGACGGAGGCTATCAACAACAACAAGGTTGCCTGATAACCGACAATTTAACATACGACAATGGCTGATATTACACCCCAAATGGTCAAAGAGCTGCGCGTCAAGACCGACGCCGGCATGATGGACTGCAAAAAGGCTCTCGTAGAGTGCGACGGCGACATGGATGCCGCCGTTAAGTACCTGCGCGAGAAGGGTATTGCCAAGGCTGCCAAGAAAGCCGACCGCGAGGCTAACGAAGGTGTTGTAACAACTCTCGTAGAGGGTAAGGACGGCATCATCTTCGAGATTAACTGCGAGACGGACTTCTGCTCCAAGGGCGACAAGTTCCGCGCTCTCGTGGCAGAGATCGGCGCAGCCCTCAAGGCTTCCACCGCCAAGACGCTCGACGAGGCTCTCAACGTTGCCATCAACGGCACCACGGTAGAGAAGTACCTGGCAGAGCAATGCGCCGCTATCGGCGAGAACATGAAGTTCCGTAAATATGCCCGCTACACGCTGGAGGGTGAGGGCACCATTGCCTCTTACATCCACATGGGTGGTAAGGTTGGTGTGCTGCTGCAGGTTGCTTGCGGCAACGCTGCCACCGCAGAGGCAGAGGGCTTCCGCACCATGTGCAAAGACATCACCCTGCACATTGCCGCCTGCGCCCCGAAGAGCGTGGACTCTACCTCTCTGGACCCCGCATTCGTGGCCGAAGAGCAGGAAATTGCCAAGGCTCAACTTCTGGCCGAGGGCAAGCCCGAGGCCCTGTTGGAGAAGATTCTTCCCGGCAAGCTCAAGGCTCTCTACAAGCAAAGCTGCTTGATGAGCCAGGAGTTTGTGAAGGATCCGTCCGTCACGGTAGAGAAGCTTGTTGCCAACGTTGGCAAAGAGCTCGGCGACACGCTTTCCGTTGTGTCCTTCGAGCGCTTCCAGCTCGGTGCCTGATTCCGATTCCCGGCTTTTTCAACTCCGGCAGTGGCTGCTTAAGCCACTGCCTTTTTTACACCCACCCGGCACGTCCAATGCACAAATTCTGCAAAAGTCCCTAGCACTTTTGCAGAATTTACAGCAAAAGTGCTAGGGACTTTTGCTGTTTTTTTACAAAAAAATGACTCATGCAAGAATTCGGCAAGCGACACCACGAACAAGTAGCCTACATCCGCATGGACAAGGATGAGGAAATGAAACAAAGTTTCAGCAACAGCGGGTACAATATAAACCGGATGATACGAGATATAGAAGTGCGCATGGGCTTCAAACTCATTCCCGGAAAAACGCTCATCATATTAGATGAGATTCAGGAATGCCCGCCGGCTCTAACATCGCTCAAATACTTCTGCGAAGAAGCGAGAGAACATCACATCATAGCAGTAGGCTCACTGCCGGGTGTAACGCAGCACAGCGGAACGGGATTTCCGGTAGGCAAGGCACCGAATGAGCATCCTCCCCATTGAGGTTAAAGCGGAACGCAACCTGCAAGCAAAAAGTCTCAAAAGTTACTGTACCAAATACGCGCCACCTATAGCCGTACGCGCTTCCATGCATAACTTCTGCAAACAGAAAATCGGGAACAACAATCCATCCACCATACTAATAGAGCTACCTCTTTACGCTATATGTTGCTTAGCAGAAGAATGCTCTGCGACGCAGGGAGCCGAATAACCCCGGCACGCTTCGGCAACAAAAAAGGCGTACCCTGAGGCACGCCTTTTTTGTTGATTAAATAGAGGGAAAAAGTGTGGGGGGGGGGGAGATTACTTCTCAACCTGCACCAAGCGCAAGAGGGTACGCTGAACGAGCTCACCGTCGAAGGTAACATCCACAGAGTAAACACCGGCTTTCTCGAACTTAAGACCTTGGAAGTTCATGATGAGGTTACGGGTGAAGAAAGAAACACCCTCCGGAAGCTCTACCTTAAGATCGCCGACGATGGGCATGCGCTCGGGGTCGAGAGCAACACCATCCTCGTCTACAATAGAGATGCCCAGCTTGTGGTCACCCTTGTCCTCGGGCAGCATGCACAGGCGCAGAGCCAAGGAGCACATGGGATGAATAACGGGGAACTGGCGAGCAAAGAGAGTATCAAAAGCACCCTGCACGCAGAGTTTGCCCTGATAATCGGCGGCGTAGTCGCAAAGTACGGCAACTTGAATATCCATAATCAGTATAGTAATAATTAAGTGTGAAAAGAACACCCGGCGCGCCATGCATGCACGGGATATAACGTTCTGAGTTATACCATACAGGCCGTGTAAATCAAGCACAAAATTGCCTCATGATGTCATCATGACACAAGGAGGCTCCCCCTACCCCGGTCTATGGCCGAAACAGGGGTATCAATTACACGGAAAAGCGCAACAAACGGCAGGTTTGCCCATCTCGCTCTGCCAGCTGCTCGGTCATAGAAGTACAGCAGGCGCGCATGGCGGCGTAGTCCTCAGCCCCCATTTCGCTGAAAACGGATTCCATGGCTGCCGGCAGCTCCATTTCGAGCGAAAGGTGCCCGGTTTTTTCGGCAAAACGGTAGATGAGCTTTGCCTCGCCATATGCAAAGGGGATGTGCTGCAGCAGAATCTCTGCCAATTTTAACGCATTATCCACTGCGGCATCGCTGAGGAAATACTTGCTGCAGAAGTTGCGGAACGCGGCCTCCAGCGCAAAGAAATCGTAATCCGCACTGTGGACGGTGTAACGGAAATCGCGGATGCTGTTAACGAATACGCGGGTTTTCTCGCGTTGAGGGGATTCAAAAATCTGCTGCGGGGTACCTTCCTCGTAAATGACACCCTCATCCATATACAACACGCGGGAGCTAACGCGGCGCGCAAAGGACATCTCGTGTGTTACAATCACCATCGTCATGCCCTGAGAGGCCAAGGAACGAATAACGGAGAGCACCTCGCTCACCATGGTGGGATCCAGCGCAGAGGTAGGCTCATCGAAGAGGATAATCTCCGGGTTCATGGAGAGGCAGCGGGCAATGGCGGCGCGCTGCTTTTGGCCGCCGGAAAGCTCGGAGGGCATGCTGCGCGCTTTCTCTGCCATGCCCACCATTTTAAGCAGGCGCATGGCGTTTCTGGTGGCCTCCACCTTGCTCATCCCCAACAGTTTGATAGGGCCAATGCACACGTTTTCCAGCACGCTGAGGTGCTCAAACAAATTGAAAGACTGGAACACCATGCCCATTTTACGCCGCAATTTAGAGGCATCCACATGCCCGGTGGATAATAGCTCTTCGCCATCTACAATAATGCTGCCGCCGGTGGGCAGCTCCAGCAGGTTCATACAGCGCAGCAAGGTGCTTTTACCCGTACCGGACGGTCCAATGACGGAGATGACCTCGCCCCGACGAATGTGGATGTTAACGTCTTTAAGAACGGTAAGATGACCGAACTTTTTTTCGAGATGCTGAATCTGAATCATCTTTTGGCGGTTTTTTCGGGGTTAATCTTACGGCCTGCATAGTCCAGTACCAAGGTGAAAAGCCAAGCAATAAGGAAGTACAGCAATGCTACCATGATGAGCGGGAAGAACGGCTCGAAGGTGCGCGCGCGGATAAGGTCCGTCATCTTTGTCAAATCCTCTATGGCCACATAACCTACCACAGAGGTGTTTTTTACAAGAGAAATCACCTCTCCCTTATACACGGGCAGCACACGCCGAACAGCTTGCGGCAACACGATGTAGAAGAACGCGAAGAAGGGAGAAAAGCCCATGGCAATACCGGCCTCTGCCTGGCCGCGCTCTACACTGCAGATAGAGGTGCGGAACATCTCGCTGACATAGGCCCCGAAATTGAGGCTGAAGGTGATAATAGCCACATAGACGGCATCTATACTACTGCCGGCAAAAGCCACATAGTACATGAGCATCAGCAACACCAAAATAGGCATGCCACGCATCATATCAATATACAAACGGGCCACCCACTGCGCCGGCTTACTCTTGCTCATACGCATAAAGCAGACCAACGCACCCACTAAGGTACCAAAAAAGACCGAGCATACGGCAATGGTGAAGGTTGCCAGCAGGCCGCGCCCAATCATCAGGTAGCGCTCTTCCTCTATAATATTGCGCTTAAAACTGGTGCAAAGGCGCTGCACAAAGTTCATGCCGGCGTAGGGATCCTTTGCAGCCCCGTCTCGCACGGCGATGATGGATTTGCTCTCGTAATAAAAGTCGGAGAAAATAACGCTCTTGCGGCGTTCATCCGTTATCAGGAACCCGGAGGCTGCAATGTCCACCTTCTCTGCGGCAACAGCCGTCAACAAGCCGTAATAATCTATGTCTTTTATCACCACCGGGCGCTTCATATACGCGGCAAAACGGTAAATCAACTCGGCATCCAACCCCACTATCTCGTTGTCGCGCATAAAGACGATGGGCTCTGTGCAGGGCTCCATGCCCACCACAATGGGCTCGCCCTCTGTGGGGATATCGAGCTTGGGCATTTGTGCCGTATCAAAGTGGTATATCCATTTGTTGCAAATTTCCTCCAACTCGCCACTTTTCTTCAACTCATTCAAGAAAGCATTAAAGCGGAGGCTGAGCTCTTGCCCCTTGGGCGTTTTAGAGAAAGCCATGCCCATGTAGTTAAGGGGGAGGTTGGGGTCCTCGTAAAGCTTGATAATGGGATTTTTGCGAGCCAATGCGTAGCAAATCACGTCGTCCATAATGCAGGCATCGCACCTGCCGCGCTCGAGAGCCAGCATCATATCGGCCTCAAAGTTATGGCGTTGCAGGCTAAGCTTGGGGTAATGCGCCTCAATATGCTTATCTTGCACAGTGCCTTGGGGCACCCCCAACACCTGCCCCTCCAGCGTGGCAATATCCATGGTACCCACCGTGGGTAAATCGGCATCCGGCACATCATCGGCAGCACCCGCCAATACAACGGATGTTGCACACAACCAAAACATAAAAATAGCCAACAAGGCTGTATGGAGGAGAGAGCGTTTCTTCATCATGATACCATACGGCGGGGGGATGTGTTGCCCGCGCGCGCGGATTCTACCACAACACGCCCCCCTTTGGCAAGCTGAATATCAGGCACATGCATTTTTTTGTTTTTTTCACCCTGCACAGCATGAATCAAAAGAATACGCAGCGGCACAAAAAAGCCGCTGATGTTGAGTCAACGGCTCGCAAAATATTCTGTTTTCTCGCGTGCTTATGCAACAGGAGCCGGCTCCGGGGCAGGTTGCTCGGCAGGTTGCTCGGCAGGTTGCTCGGCAGGTTGCTCGGCAGGTTGCTCGGCAGGTTGCTCGGCGGGTTGCTCTGCGGGTTGCTCGGCGGGTGCGGATTCTACCGCCCCGGCTTGTTTAAGGGTCTCGATGATGAGCGCATTCTGCGTTTCGAGGGCGATGGCAAGGGGCGTTTTGCCGGCTTCATTCACAGCATTCACATTGGCACCGGCGGCAAGCAACACATCCACCACTTTACGCTGCCCCTTTTGCACAGCCAGCATCAGGGCGGTATTCTTGGCAGGTCCCTGCACATCTGCATTGGCACCGGCTGCAAGCAATGCAGAAGCCACCTTGCTGTGGCCGGCCTCTGCCGCCAGCATCAGCGCAGATTTGGAGGCTTGGGCAGCATCTGCCGTCTCGGCCGGCATCAGCGCATTCAAATCCACACCTACCTGCACCAGTTTTTGCACAAAATCGGGGCATACGGAGTCTTTTGCCGTAACAATAGCCAAGGTGAGTGCCTCTACCTCTGCCGGGGTAGGCACGGCCCCGGCGGCATACAGCTCCTTAGCCAAATCCATATAACCGGCAACAACGGCTTGAGCCAAAGCATTATAGCCTAATAAATTGCATGCAGTATAATCTATTCCGGGCTGCGCCGCCAACAACTTCACCAATTCGGATGCCCCCTTCCGGGCTGCATAAATAAGAGCCGTGTTCCCGTTAATGTCCGCAGCATTCACATCCACCGCAGGGGTGTGTTTCAAAAGGGTGCCCAACATGGCACGATATTGCTCTGCAAGCTTTGTTTCTTCTGCCGTCAGGGCAGCATCTTTGGCCACAGGGAATTGACGCACGGCAAACAATAAAGCCGTGTTTCCGTTAGCATCTGCCTTGTTGGGGTCTACACCGGCAGCAAGCAGGGTTTGCACTACCTCTGCATGGCCACCCCAAGCAGCAGGCAACAACAGTGTAGAGCCGGCCGGGTTGCAATGCACATCCGTCTTTTGCGGGTCTGCCTCGGTTTGCATCTTTCTGCCAAGCTTTTCCGCATACACCTTCACCACCTCGTTGTGGCCGTTGCGCACGGCACGGAAAAGCGGCGTTTCGCCCTTCTTGTCTCGCACGGTGGGGTCCGCACCATGCTCCAGCAGGTAGAGAACCACCTCTGCATGCCCGGCAGCAGATGCCTCGTGCAGCGAAGTGCCGCCAAGCTTAACTTCTTTAGCATCAATATCCACACCATCTTCAACCATATCTTTCACGGTCTCCAAATCTCCTTGGGCGGCAGCTGCCGGCAAATTAGAGGCTTCTTTTTTGCAGGCGCTCATGCCGCCTGCCAGCAGAGCACACAAGGCTGTTGTGGTGAGTAAAGAATATTTCATACACGCCTATTGTACGCATCAGCCCCCTTAAGTCAAGCAAACATAGGGCTTATGCCACGATTTACCCCATGTACGCGTACTTCTTTGCGGCGGTTCAAGAAAAATTCTTGAAATCCTATCATCTTTGTGCTATAAGAAACCTGTATGTTAAAACACACCATCTTCAGTCTGTTGGCGTGTGGCCTGGCAATGGCTACGGAAAGTTTTGATTCTCTGCCCGGCGGCAAGCTCGCGAGCGGGGAAACACAGTACGGCACCCTTCAAGCAAAAGCCGGCCACGCCGAAATCCTTGGCGGCAAAGCCCGCAGCGGCTCTGCTGCCCTGCGCCTTTTAGGCGGCAAGGATAAGAGTGCCACACTCACCCTGGAACAACCCTTAACTAAAGACACCCCCTGCGATTTTTGGGCAGAGCGCTGGACGAGCCGTGCGCCCTTCGATTTCTCCTTTATTGCCATTACGGACAAAGGGGAGCAACGCTTGGTACATAACACCAAAATGGGTGTGGGCGGTTACAACCTGCATGCCCAAACCACCCTACCCGCCGGCACAAAGGCCGTTAAGTTCCTCTGCACGTCGGATGCGAAGGGCGGCATCCTGATAGACGACTTCACCATTGCCAGCGGTCCCATGGTCATCAAATCCGTCACCGGTATAGACCCGGGCGTATACCCCATTATGAAGCGCGCCCACTTTAACCCCGTCATGGGCGTAGAAATCAAGACCGGCGGCTCCACGAACCCCAAGAGCCTGCAAAAAGTCACCCTCAAGGTAGACAGCCCGGACAAGGTGGAAAGCGTCACCATCCGCACCGGTAACGACAAGGGTATGGACTTTAGCCGCAGTGTGGTATTCGGCACGGCAGAACCGGCTGACGACGGCAGCGTCACCATCGATTGCCAAGGCAACGTACCCACCGGCAACAGCTATATTTGGGTAGACGTTAAACCCACAGCAGATGCCTTGGTGGGCGGCACCCTCACCTTCAGCGACTTGGCAACCACCATAGACGGCACCACCTACACCGCAGATTTGCAGCCCGTTACCCAGCGCATCGGCTACCTGGTAGCCGTACCCGGTGAAGAAGTAGGCAACCAAACCGCCGGCGGCAACCGCAGCTGCATCGCCTTCCGCATCCCCGGGCTCATCCAAACCAAGAGCGGCGCGCTCGTGGGCTGCTTTGATGCCCGCTATACGCACGAGGGCGACCTCTGTGCCGATATAGACGTAGCCGTTGTACGCTCCGAAGACGGCGGCCAAACCTGGACCACGCCCTACGTTGGCATGGACTCCGGCCCCGGCGGCAACAACGGCTGCGGAGACCCCTGCATCGTGCAAGATACCACCGGCCGCATCTGGATGCAGGCCCTGGCCTGCCACTTCTCCGGCGGGGCCTCGCTCTGGACCTCCAAAACCGGGTTCGACCCCAAAGAAACCGGCCAATGGGAAATGACTTACAGCGACGACGACGGCAAAACCTGGGCCAAAGAGCACGTTAACCCCACGCGCGACATCAAAAAGGAAGAGTGGACCACCATCCTTGCCGGCCCCGGCAACGGCATCGTCCTTAAAGACGGCACCATCGTCTTCCCGGCTCAAATTTGGGATCGGGCTGCCAACCCCAACTGTATGAGCTCCATTTGCTACTCTAAAGACGGCGGTAAAACCTGGGTATTCGGCAACGGTGTACCGCACCGCACCTCCGAGTGCCAAGTGGTGGAGCTATTAGACGGCTCTATCATGATTAACTGCCGCAACGAGAACCGCGGCGGCAAGCGCGTGATTTACGTCACCAAAGACCTCGGCAAAACCTGGCAGCCGCACAGCACCAACCTCTCTGCCCTGCAAGAGCCCACCTGCCAAGGCTCTGTGGTAACGGTTAACACCAAGAAGTACGGCCGCCTCCTGCT
>SUVM01000027.1 GCA_015062015.1 Akkermansiaceae bacterium
TCCCCCTGCGGGATACAGCGAATGGAGATGCGCAGGCTTTTGCCAAGTTCCTCTTCCTCCTCGGGGGAACCGTCCCAGGGGCAGAGCAACCAGTCTGCATCGGTACCGGCAGCAAAGTTAGCCTTAAGGTCTTCCAAGCTATCGCAGGGGCGGATATGGCTATCGCGGAAGCTGAGCTGACGCTGCAAGAGGCTATTTTGCACGTCATCCAACAGGCTTACGGCATTGGCAACAAATTCCGCCTCGGAGATAAATGCTTTCTCCTGAGTGGCTTGGTCTCGGCGGGCAAGGCAAACGGAGCCTTTTTCCAAGTCTCGCGGTCCGATTTCCACACGCAAAGGCACACCTTTCTTAATCCAGTCCCACTTTTTGGTACCGCCGTTGACGTCGCGGGTATCTACCTGCACACGCACGGGGAGCCCATGGAAGCTCATGGCACTGAGTTTGTCTGCCAAGGCTTGGCAGTGGTCCAGGATAGCCTGTTTGGAGTCTGCCTTGGGGGTAACGGGGATGATGACAATCTGCTTAGGAGCCACACGGGGCGGGCACACCAGGCCGTCGTCGTCGGAGTGAGCCATGATGAGCGTGCCAATCATACGGGTGGAGACACCCCAAGAGGTGGTCCAAGCAAATTGGCGCTCGTTATTGCGGCCGGCAAAGGAAATATTTTGAGCCTTAGCAAAGTTCTGCCCCAGGAAGTGAGAGGTACCGGCCTGAATAGCCTTGCGGTCTTGCACCATGGCCTCTACGGTAAAGGTCCGCACGGCACCGGGGAAGCGCTCGTGGGCGGTTTTCTCGCCGGGGATGGAGGGCACGGCCAAAACATCTCGCTGAAAATCCTCATACACCTTGTGCATTACAGCGGTTTCCGCCTCAGCTTCCTCGCGGGTTTCGTGGGCAGTGTGGCCTTCTTGCCACAAGAACTCGGCGGTACGCAGGAAGATACGCGGGCGCATTTCCCAACGCATCACATTGCACCATTGGTTAACCTTAAAGGGGAGGTCCCGATAGCTCTCTAACCAGCGGGAAAATGCGGCACCGATAACGGTTTCGGAGGTGGGGCGGATAACGTATTTATCCGTCAGCTCCCCGGACGGAATCATCTTGGTTTTGCCGGTTTCGGGGTCTTTAACGGCTTCCAAGCGGTGGTGCGTTACCACGGCACATTCTGTAGCAAAACCTTCGGCATGCTCTGCTTCTTTTTCGAGATAAGAAACGGGGATGAGCATGGGGAAATAAGCATTGGTGTGGCCGGTGCGTTTAAACTCGGCATCCATCTGCTGCTGAATGAGCTCCCAAATAGCGTAACCCCAGGGTTTAATGACCATACATCCGCGCACCTCGGAGTTTTCTGCGAGGTCTGCGGCCTTAATGACTTGCTGATACCACTCGGGGAAGTCCTCTGCACGAGTGGGTGAAATTGCGTTCTGTTGTGCCATACGGGTGGAGATTCTAATGATTTAAGAAAAAAAGTCAATACCTTTTCAATACGGCGAGTTTTTAAGGCCGTGGTAATTGTAAAAAATAAGGAACATGAGGATAACAACCATGGCATAAAGCCCCAGAGCAAATGCCAAAACAGCCAGCACACCGGCCACCGCCATACTCACAATATGCATACACCCGGGGCTGCGCATCAGGTTATGCATAATGATGCCGCCGTCTAATGGGTAAATAGGCAGCAAATTGAGCAACGACCACCATATACTTACCTGCACCACATAGGCTAAAAACAGCATGAGCATGGGCGGGTATGCCTCCAACAACTCATGGGGCAATACGCCGCTGCACATGTCTATAATATACCCCCATGCTTGCTCGCAGGAAAACGACACGCAAAACCACACAAAAACAGGCAGCGTAAGAGCCAATGCGGTGCCGGGGCCCGCTGCCGTGGTGATAATGGAGCGCACCGCAGATAAATGGCGGATATTATTGGTACAAACACCCCCTAAGTACGCCAAATCTACGGAAGGCCGGCCACCGCCCAACCACTTGCCGGACAATGCATGCCCCATCTCATGCGCAAATAGGCAAAAAAAGCCGGCCAAAACAAACAGGCAGATGCCCAGCATGCCGTGCTCTCCCCCACTCAGGATGTATGCCATCAGCGCCAGAGTCACCCATATGGAGGGGTGAATCCGCACCTGAATACCGAAGAGAGAAAACCAAATCACAGCACACGCATTATACACCAAAACAGGCCGTTTTACAAGTCCATTTGCGCAAAAGCAACCGCGAATCGCAAAAAAATCAGCATTCCTCTCCGCGCAACACTCGCAGCAAGCGGGTAACGGGTAGACCTATCACATTATCAAAATCTCCCTGCACCTCGCGTATAATCAGCTCGCCATGCTCTTGTACGGCGTAGGCCCCGGCTTTATCATACACATGCACAAGGCTCATATAGTGCAGAATCTGCTCTGTGGTGAGGGGTAAAAATGTAACATAGCTCAGCTCTGCAAAATCGCGGCGGGAGGCATCGGGCATAATAACGGCCACCGCCGTACAAACACAGTGCGTGCGCCCCTGCAAACGGGTGAGCATCGCTACGGCCTCCGCCTCGTCGGCAGGTTTTCCCAAGGGCTGCCCATCAATAAACACCAAGGTATCTGCCCCAATGACCGTATGGCCGGGTAGCTCTGCCGCCACAGCCTGCGCCTTGGCGGCAGCATTGCGGGCGCAGAGCTCTTGCGGGGGCAAAGTGGCATCGTGCACCTCTTCGGTATCCCTCACGACAACGGAAAACTCTACCCCTTCGCGTGCTAAAAGCTCTCGCCGACGCGGAGACTGCGATGCTAATATTAACATAGCTCTCGGCGTTATGCTTGCGTGGCCGGGGACATGGAGTCCAACACGCGGCGGCGCACGTCGTCCGGCATTTCGTGGATACGCTGAATCGTTGTACCCCGCATTTGCTCGGCAAGCTTGCGGCAGGCATCGCGGTCCTCGCGGGTCTGAAACTCCAGCCCCACCATGGCACGCCCTACAGATTCTCCCGAGTAGCGGTAATTAAAGTAACACAGGTTGGCGTATTTACCCATAGCACTCATAAACTCCTGGAAGGCCCCGGGGCGCTCCGGGAACTCTATCACAAAGAACGCCGGGTGAGAGATATGCACACGGTCATAAGAAATCATACGGAAGAGCACATCGTCATCGTTGGTGACGTCTTGTGCCTCCAACCCACGCTGAGCCAACCCAACGCGTATTTGTTCAAATTGCTCGTCCGTACCCAGCACACCGAACACGGGGTACTGAATATCCCCGCCGATACGCCCGTATTGCACATCCATCAACTGCACACCGGCCGGGATATGCGACAGGTACTTGAGTATTTGCCCGCGTTTCGTCTCCATGGGGATGCGCAGGTAGCGCAGGCTGCGGTTCGTCTCTCGCACGCCACCGCGTGCCGCCACAACCCCTAGCTGGGAGAAATCCATATTACCGCCGGAGAGCACCACCAAGCACTTTTCGCCCGGGGCTATCTTGCCGGCATCCCAATCCTGCAGCAGAGCCGCCAGACCCATGGCGCCGGAGGGCTCGGGCACTACGCGCAGGCTGTTCCACAAGGCGCGGATGGCTTGGCACACCTCATCGTTAGTCACCGTCACAAAGCCATCCAACAGCTCGCGGCAAAGCTCAAAGGTATTCTCGCCGGCTTTGCGCACGGCGGTACCATCGCAAAACACATCCACATAGGGCAGCTCTCGGCGCTCGCCGGTCTCCACCGCCAACTTCATGGAGGCTTGGTTGATGCCCTCCACGCCTATACATTTACAGTTCGGCCAAAACTTTTTAAACCAGCAAGCCGCACCGGAAGCCAAGCCGCCGCCGCCGATTTGCAGATACACGCGGTCAAACGCGCCTTGCCCGCTCATCACCACCTCATCTGCCAAAGTGCCCTGCCCACCCATGGTGGCAAGGTCATCATACGGGTGCACAAATGTGAGGTGATGAGCCTCAGCAAACTCGTGGGCAGCGGCAGAGGCCGCATCGTACGAGTCGCCAACCAGCACAATCTCCACATTCTCGCCGCCGTGCATGCGCACAGAGTTCTGCTTAACAGCCGGTGTAGAGCGCGGCATAAAGATATGCGCCTTGCACCCCAAACGGGCAGCCGCCAAAGCCACACCCTGTGCGTGGTTGCCGGCACTGGCAGCCACCACGCCACCGGCGCGTTGCTCCGGGGAAAGCTTGGCCATACAATTGTAAGCACCACGCCATTTATACGCTTTAATGGGGCCTAGATCTTCCCGTTTGGCGAACACCACAGCATCTACGCCTGCCAAGTTCAACCTATTGAGCGGCGTAGGCTCGCCCACGGCATAGACACGCTGGCGGGCCTGCAATATCTCTTCGAACAGCTGGTCTTTCATCTGGCTCATAATGTTACGCACATAATATACCTGCATCTGCCACGCATGGCAAGCGTGTATTGCGACAAAAGAGCGCAAAACCTCATTTTTTCTTCGCTGCGGCGTACTGACAATGTGCAAACTTGCCCCTAGACGCCCTGCATGCTAAAGTGGAGAGGTAATGAAGCACATTTTCGGCATTTTCTTTATCCTCCTTATGTGGGTGCTCCCGGCACAGGCCGCCGTTCCTACGGCTTGTACACAGGCTATTTTAGGTATAGCAGAGGGGTGGAACAGCTCGCACGTCACTATATCCGTTGTAGAGAAAAATGCCCAAGGCCAATGGGTACGCGTATTAGGCCCCTACAAAGGCAGACTGGGCAGAAACGGCTTAGTATGGGGGCTGGGGCTGCACAGCAACCCGCGCAAAGCCACCACCAAAAAAGAGGGCGACGGGCGCTCCCCCGCCGGCATTTTTGCTTTGGGCGGGCTTTGGGTAACACACCCAACCCCCGTAAAACACCACCGCAGCATCCCCTACGTTAAGGTGGGGCCTAACGATATTTGGGTAACCAACACCACCGATGCTCGCATGTACAACCGCCATGTACGCCTGGACCACCCCGCCTGCACCGCTTGGGAGCTTAAAGAGCAAATGCGCCAAAAGGATTACCCCCACAGCATCAAAATGCTCATCTGCCACAACACCCCGGAGCGCAAGGGCGGCGTGGTGGTGGGCGGCGGCTCCTCCATTTTCTTCCATATTTGGCGCAATGGCGGCAAATCCCCCACGGCGGGCTGCACCTCCATGCAAGAAAGCGACCTGCGTACCATGATAGCACGCCTGGACCCGGCTCGCAAACCGGTTTACATCCTCTTACCTAAAAGCGAATATATACGCCTACGCCAAAGTTGGCGGCTACCGTAAGGCGGCTTCGCCATGCTTGGCTTCCAACAACTGCCTCATGTCACTCGGCATGGGGCAGTTTACATTAATGGTGGTTCCGCCCAGCGGAAAAGATAACGCCGCCGCATGCAGAGCATGGCGCGGCAGCAAAAGGCGCGCCGCCAGCTGCGGGGTCCAACCGGACTCTATAAAATCCAGGTAATTTTGCTCGTCACCACCATAAATTTTATCACCCACCAAGGGGCAACGCAAATAGGCGGCATGTACCCGTATCTGGTGCATACGCCCGGTATGCGGTTTGCAGCGCAACAAGCTCATGGCGGGCAACCCCGGGCGCGCCGGCACACGCTGCAACACCTCAAACTCCGTGCGGCAGGGTTTGCCCAGCGGGTGGCAACATTGCCGCACATGAATGCGCGTGGGGGCTACCGTTTCCATACGCAAAACAGGCTCGGCACAACAGGCACTATCCCACGCGGGCACCCCCTGCACCACCGCCAAATACTCCTTTTGCAAAAGGCGCTGCTGCATGGCTTTACCCAGCTCACGCGCAGCATCCGCCGTTTTGGCAATAAGGGTAATACCACTCGTTTCGCGGTCCAAGCGATTCACCAGCGACACTTGGCCGCCGCAAGCCAACTCGTATGCCAACAGCTCTCGCACCCCATGCCACAGCGTAGGCTCATTTTTGTCTCCTGTGGGGTGGGTAAGCAACGGGGCTGCCTTATCCACCACCAACACCGCGTCATCCTCATACAACACGGAGAACTCCGGGCACACGGCTATGGGCATATCGTAGCTCATGCAAAAAGGCCGGGGTCAATTTCCACCCACTCACCGGGGGCTAACTGCAAATCCTGCAACCGCAACGGCCCCATAGCTATGCGAGAAAGCACCACCACCGGTGCCCCCACCGCCGCCAACATACGGCGCACTTGGTGGTAGCGCCCCTCGTGCAGGGTAAGCCGCCCGCGGCAAGGTGCCTCAATCTGTAACTCTGCGGGCAAACACGGCGTTGTTTCGCCCTCCAACAACAACTCCCCGGAGGCAAACAACGCCACGGCCTCCGCCGGGATGGGGGCAGATGTCTCAAACTCATACACCTTGGGCACATGCTTTTTGGGGCTGGTAAGGGCATGCACAAACGCGCCGTCATCCGCCACCAACAACAAGCCGGAAGTCTCCTTATCCAAACGCCCCACGGTGCTTACCCCGTTGCTACGGTTAAGCCACTGCTGCGGCAAAAGGTCATACACCAACTCGCCCTCCTCCTTATGGCTGCAAGTACAGCCCAAAGGCTTATGCAAGGCCACATACAAGCCGTTTACAAACTCCACAGGTCGGCCATCTATCCGCACGGCTGCGGGGTCCGCCTTGGCAGAGGCAGAGCGCACCGGCTCGCCCCCCAGCGTTACACGCCCGCGCTTCACCCACCCGGCAGCTTCCCGCCGAGAGCAATACCCATAGCGGCTCAATATGGCATCTATCCTCATCATGCAAACTATTTTGCCATAATTTTTTGAAAAAACAAGGTTGAAATCGCGTATCATTTATGCTATATTAAGTCAACGAACCGAAATTGCAACGCCACACCGCGCCGTTGCATGCGCATCATTTTCTTACATACGCTTATGAGTATCAGCATTATCACCGATCGTCAACTCCAGCCGGCGGAGGCCTCTCTCTGGGTCAAAGCCAAACAGGCTGTGGATACAAAAAATTATAAATATGCCGTCAGCATCCTCAAAACCCTCATCAAAAAATCTCCCGGTTTCTTGGAAGGGCGTAAATTGTTGCGAGCCTGCGAGGTAAAATGCACACCCGATGCAGGGCGGCGCTCGTCGCTGTTTGGGGGTATGCGTTTAACCACCCGCAAAGATCCGGCCACCGTCATTGTCAACATCGAAGATGATTTAGAGAAAGACCCCTACTCTGTAACCGCTAACGAAGCATTGTTCAGTGCTGCGGTGGATCTTAACCTGCCGGAGCTGGCAGCCTTTGCTCTGGAGACCATTTGCAAAGGCCAACCCAACCCCAAAAAGCACCTGCACATGCTGGCAAACCACTACATCAAAAACGAGATGTTTGCCGAAGCCGCAGATGCCTATCGCCGTGTGCTGGAAATTGACCGCACCGATGCCATCGCCCTTCGCGGCGAAAAAGACTGCTCTGCCCGTGCCACCATGAAAAAAGGCAACTGGGAGGGCTCCGGCGACTTCCGCACCAAGATGAAGAACGTCAACGCCACCACAGATTTGGAAAGTGCCGACAAAATGGGGCTCACCCGTGCGGAAATGGAGCAACGCCTTGCCGTGCTCTCCGAGCAATACGCCGCAGACTCCGCCAACCTGCAGGTGGTTAAAGATATCGCCTCCATTTACGAGCAGATGGAGGACTACGCCAACTCCTACTCCTTCTACGCTTACGCATTCCAACTCAGCGGAGAGGCAGACGTTTCCATTAACGACAAAGCCATGGAAATGCACGAGAAAGCCCTCAATGCTGAGCTTGCATACTACGAGCAGGTGCTGGCGGCAGACCCCAACAACGAAGAAATTTTAGCAGCCTACAACGCCCGCAAGCAAGAGGTGGCTCTGGCCGTGGTAGAAGATGCCCGCGCCCGCGTGGAAGCCAACCCCACAGATGCTCAGCTCCAGTTCAAATACGGCCAAGCCTTGTTCGATGCCGGTATGCAGAGCGAAGCCATACCCGCCCTGCAACGCGCACGCACCAACCCCAACCTGCGCATCAAAGCCATGCTTATGCTCGGCAAATGCTATGCCGCCAAGAACATGACCGATATGGCCATCCGCCAGCTCGAAGATGCCGACAAGGAACTTGTAGCCATGGATGACACCAAGAAGGAAATCCTCTACATGATTGGTTGCCTTTACGACACCGCCGGCAACAAGGAAAAATCCCTCGAAAACTTCAAAGCCATTTACGAGGTCGATTACGGCTACGCCGATGTGGCTCAGCGCGTGGAATCCGCCTACTCGTAAACACCGCTTCTTCATCCCTCCCCACCTCTTTATCGCCCGCAACGCTCGCACGTTGCGGGCGAATTGCCATCAGGGCGTTTCTCCCTCACCTCTACCCGCCCCGGCTCCTACGCGGAAAATCCGGAGCCTGTTTCAAATCTGCCGGTAAGAACAAGTAAAACAGAGCTTTCTTTTTTTGGGCGAGCCGAGAACAAAACAGAGAAAAATCTTGCCAAATGGCGGGAGATGGTGTATAGTCTCGCGCGTCATGACTGAATTGCCCAAGGCTTACGAACCGAATTTTGTTGAAGAGAAGTGGCAAACCCGCTGGATGACAGAGGGTTGCTTCCATGCAGACCCGCAATCTACCAAACCGGCCTACAGCATCGTAATACCCCCGCCGAATGTGACGGGCGTGTTGCACATGGGGCATGTGCTGAACAACACCATTCAGGATATTTTGGCACGCCGCGCACGCCAAGAGGGCAAGGAAGTGCTTTGGCTGCCGGGCACGGACCACGCGGGCATTGCCACACAAGCGCGTGTGGAAAAAGAGTTAGCCAAGCAAGACCCGCCCCGCACCCGCTACGATGTAGGACGCGAGGACTTCATGAAAATGGTGTGGGAGTGGAAAGACAAGCACGGCGGCATTATCATTAACCAGCTCAAGCGCTTAGGCTGCTCTTGCGACTGGGAGAGAGAGCGTTTTACCATGGACAGCGTCTACGCCCCGGAGGTAGCCCGCGTGTTTACCGAGCTATTCAACGAAGGGCTCATCTACCGCGGCCGCCGCATGGTAAACTGGGACCCGGTGCTGCGCACGGCACTCTCTGACGAAGAGGTGATTATGACTCCCTCTAAGAGCAAGCTTTACACCATTCGCTACAAACTGGCAGACGGCAGCGGGCAGTTGCTGGTATCCACCACACGCCCCGAGACCATTATGGCAGACGTTGCGGTAGCAGTTAACCCCAATGACCCGCGTTTTGCGCATCTAATTGGCAAAACGGTGATTCGCCCGCTGGTGGAGGCGCAAATCCCCATCATTGCGGATGAGCATGTGGAAATCGGGTTTGGTACCGGTGCCCTCAAAATTACCCCGGCCCACGACCGCACAGACTTTGAGGTGGGCATGAAAAACAATCTGGAAATCATTGACGTGCTTACGGCAGACGGCCGCATCAACTGCCCGGACTGCCCGGAGCTGCATGGCATGGATCGCTTTGCGGCGCGCGACAAATCCATAGAGCTTATCGAGGCAAAAGGCCTGCTGGAGAAGGTGGAGGACTACGAGAACAACGTGGGTATGAGCGAGCGTTCTCATGTACCCATCGAGCCGCGCCTGAGCATGCAGTGGTTCCTGAAATACCCCTGCGTAAAAGAGGCGGCAGAGGCCGTGGCCAACGGCGACATCGTGTTCCGCCCTGCCCACTGGGCCAAGACCTACGCACACTGGTTGGAGGGCATACAGGACTGGTGCATTTCTCGCCAGTTGTGGTGGGGGCACCGCATACCGGTATGGTACCGCAAGGAGAAAGCCACCGCCCTTCAGGAAGCCACAAAACTGGATGTACAAGATGCCGCAGCAGGTGATATTTATGTAGGCGTGGAGCCGCCGGCCGACCCCGAAAACTGGGTGCAAGACGAAGACGCGCTCGACACATGGTTCTCCAGCTGGCTGTGGCCGTTTGCCACCATGGATGAGGCGTGCCGCGCCAAGTTCTACCCCACCAGCGACTTAGTCACCGGGCCGGATATCATCTTCTTCTGGGTAGCCCGCATGATTATGGCCGGCTACCGCTTTGCCGGCGGCAAAAAGCCCTTTGGCAATGTATTCTTTACCTCCATTGTGCGCGATCTTTTGGGGCGCAAGATGAGCAAGAGCTTGGGCAACAGCCCCGACCCGCTGGACCTCATCGCCAAATACGGCGCAGATGGGTTGCGATTCGGCCTCATGCGCATTGCCCCCACGGGCACGGACGTCAAATTTGACGAAAAGCAGATAGAGGAAGGCAAAAACTTTGCCAACAAGCTGTACAACGCCGCGCGTTTCCGTATGATGCAGGGGGAGGCCGGCACCACACCGGCTCCCAAATTTACCCCCGTCCACATCGATATTCTTGCCAAGCTCAAAGAGCTGCACACCACCGTGGCAGAGGGGCTGGGCAAGTACGAGTTCAACACCTACACGCATGCCCTGTACACCTTCTTCTGGAACGAGTATTGCAGCCTCTTCCTGGAGGCCGTGAAGAACGACCTGAGAGATGGCGACCCCGCCGTTAAGAACGCCACGCTCTACACCATAGACACCGTGTTGCGCCACTATCTGGCCTTGTTGTCGCCCATCATGCCGCACATTGCAGAGGAGCTGTGGCAGAGCCTTGGTTTTGCCGCTCGTTACGAGGGGCAACCGTTAATGAGCACCCCCCTGCCCAACGCAGATGCCCTACTGGGCGGGGTGGACGAGACGGAGGTTTCCAAAGCCCGCGCCTTGTCTACCGCGCTGTACGAAACCGCCAACCGCGCCCGCAACCTCAAGGCGGAATACAACTTGGCCACCAACAAGAAAGTGCGCTTTGTGCTCAAACCGGGCAACATGCCGCTCACCGAGGATTTGACAGCACGTTTGGCACTGCTGGCCGGGGCTCAGGGCGTGACCACCGATGCCGCCTACGAGGCCCCCAAGGGCACCCCCACGGCACTTACGCCCTTTGGCGAGCTCTTCCTGCCGCTGGAAGGCTTAGTGGATGTGGAGGCAGAGCGCAACCGCATCGGCAAGGAGCTGGAAAAGATTACCAAAGAAATTACTAAGAGCCAAGCCAAACTGGGCAATGCCTCCTTTGTGGATCGCGCCCCTGCCGCCGTGGTAGAGCAAGAGCGTGCCCGCCTCTGCGAGTGGGAAAGCAAACAGCAACAGCTCAACGCCATGCTTGCCGCTTTAGGCTAAGCCGCCAACCGTCATCCCTCCCAATGCCCCACACAGACCTCATTTCTTCACTGCCACAGCCAGAGCAAAAAGCCCTGGCTGTGTGCGGCGTTTATAAAGCAGAACAACTGTGCCGCCTCCAACTCTCCACATTTCTGGCAGAGATGGCTCAGGCGGCAGAGCTTTTCCCGGACACCTTCGCCGGTATTACAAAAGAACGACTGCGCGATATTTACCTCCAAGCCATTACCATTAACACCCGTCAAGCCCCCCCCGAAAACGATGACGCTACCCTGCCCGCCGAAGCAGAGGACGCCCCGATGACGGAAGCAGGGGACGGCGCTCCCCCCCTCCCGCAATTAGCCGAGAAACAACGCGTGAAAGTACGCAAAATCGTACCCGCAATTTCTACGGAAGAGGGGCAAATCAACCTGAGCAAATTGCCCCGCGAATCCGGGGCTCCCGGGCGAGGCAAATCCATACGCAACACGCGGCCATTCCGGACCTACTTCAGCTCCTTAATCTGTTTATGGATGGTAGCCTCCTGCTTTTACCTGCTCTTTACGGGTATTAAAGCCATGTTGCAATTTGAAGCACCGGGGAAATTGGAGCTCATCCTCCCGATGGCCTCTTTCTTCCTCTCCGTCTGTGCCTTTTTGGTGTATGCCACCAAAACCACCTGCCCGGTGTGCAACATGAAATTGTATAGCATCCACCGCTACAGCAGAAACCACCATGCGCACTACCTGCCCCTTATCGGTTATACCGGGGCCACCGCCCTGCACATTCTCTTCCGGTTCTGGTTCCGCTGCCCGGCCTGCGGCACCCCCCAACGCTTAAATAAACGCAAATCCTAATCGCCCCCCCCATCTGTTTATGATAAAGCATTTTGCACCTCTCACCACAAGCGTGGTTATTGCATGCGGAGCCGCAGCTACGGCTCAAGACACGCACCTGTCTCTCGCCAACGAAATCATTAACCTTTTATCGGAAACAGAGATTTGCCTCAACCTGTGCCGCGATGCCCAAAGCGTACAAGATGTTTTGCCCCAATTGGCGGACCTGCAAAAACGTGCGCAAGACCTCAAAAAACGCCAAAACGCCCTGCCCGACATTACTCCCGAAGACGATAAGCAAATCGCCCCGCTCATCAAAACCTTCATCACCCTGCAAGATGCCATTACGGCTCATCTTCAGCGCATCTCGGCAGAGCAACTCCTCACCCCGGAGCTCTTGCACGTCATCTACCCCACTTCTCTACCCCCCACCCCTACACCACCTAACACTACAAATTAAATAAAAAAATATTTTTTGCCCACATACCACAACATATAGTAGGTGCGCGCAAAAAACCATCCTACATTCTCTAAAACCATTTTTTCTGAGGGATTCGGTAGCGGCAGGCACGAAATTTTATGCTTGCAAAATGTCAGCAAAACCGTAATATCGATATTAACAAAACACTTTACACCCGAACCTGATGAAACGCCACACACAAACCAACACAAACGCGCTGACAGAAGACGAGGCACGCCATTTGGCGGATTTCGTACTGTTCTCCCAGCGCAACTGCATTCTCCGCCTCTCCCCGGAGTTGACGCAAGACAAGGTATCCTACCCGCAATTTTTTCTGCTGACGTACTTAAACGAGGAGGAAAGCCTCACCATGAGCAGCATCGCAAAAATGATGGGGCATTCTACGGCAGCCGCCACCGGCATGGTAGACAAATTGCAGGAGTTAGGCTACATCAAACGCTTTACCGCCGCTGCAGATCGCCGCAAGATTATGGTACGCATTACCGAGCAAGGGCGAGAGCTCATCACCCGTATGCGCGGCAACATCGCCCGCAATTTGGCCACCCTCATGGCACAAGAAGACGGGGCAGCCCAAATCAACCAAGCTCAAACCTTAATCAAGCGCCGCTCTGCCAACAAACTGCAACTGGACTAACCCCACACCACCACCACCGCCGCCATATGAGCCTTTACGCCCCTGCTTATCTGGAACGAATTAATGCCGCAGACCACAACTTTGCCCGCTTCATCCCACGGCTTGCCGGAATACCTGTTTCCACAAACCGCCAAGAAGTCATCGAAGCGATAACGCCCACACACGAGCAAATCGTAAGAGAAGCCGGCATCAACCCCAAACTGTTAAGATTTGCCCAACAAGTACATGGCAACAAAGTTGCCTTGGTGGGGGATATTGGTTGCTCTTACCCGGTGGAGGGAGTTGATGCGCTGTATTGCGGAGGCAAAGCAGACTGTTGCTTAGGCATATACGTTGCAGACTGCGCCGCCGTATGGGTGTACGACACCGCAACGGGGGCACGCGGCTTAGCGCACTCCGGCAAGCTGGGCACTCAGCAAAACATCGTCGGCGAGCTCTTGCGCTCCATGCAAAAATGCTTGGGCGTCTCCCCGCAAAACTGCATTGCCGTCATCTCCCCCTGTATTCGCCCCCCGCACTACGAAGTAGATATACCCACCGCTATTAAAGAGCAACTGGCAGCCGCAGGCATAGCCCCGGAAAACATCATCGACAGCGGGCTCAACACAGCCGCCGACACGGAAACATTCTACTCTTACCGCATCGAAAAAGGCAACACCGGGCGCATGCTCGCCTTGTTCGGCCGCATCCCCGAAGCCTGATGACAGCCGGCTGCAGCAAAAGCGAAGTTCGCCGAACAATGCTGGCCACGTTGCGGGCTATGGCCCCGGAGCTGCGTGCACAGAGCTCGGCAAAGCTTCGGGCAGCCTTGGCTCCGTACCTGCAAGTACCGCACCCCCTGCGCATCGGTTTTTATCTTCCCATGCCGCACGAGGTGGATTTAAGGCCGCTGCTGCAAGAATACCCACAGCACCATTTTGCCGCCCCGAGATGCCACCCCGGCGGCAAAATGGAGTTTCACCACATACGCGATATAGAGCACGACACAGAACCCGGCAAACACGGCATCCCGGCTCCCATTGCAAGCATGCCGCTTATCCCCCCGCAACGGCTGGATATCTTGCTTGTACCCGGGGTAGCCTTTACGGCACAAGGGGCTCGCCTTGGCTACGGCGGCGGATATTACGACCGCTACATACCGCAATGCACCCACGCACGGCTGATAGCCCCGGCTTTTTGTTGCCAACAACTGCCGCAACTACCTACAGATGCTCACGACATGCGCATCCCCCATATCATCTTCCGTTAATCCACCGCCTCCTCTGCAACATGAAAAACATCGTCTCCATTCTCTGCATCCTCTTCGGTTTCTTGGGGCTTTGCTCCGCAGAAGAAGAAAAACGCGTACTTATCATCGGCAACAGTTACACCTTTTATAACAACTTACCGCAAGTGCTGCAAGCCATCAGTGCAAAATCCAAATGCCCGCTCATTGTAGAGTCTTACACCGCCGGGGCCATGAGCCTGCGCGGCTTTTTGGACGACCCCACCCACGCCAAAGCCCGACAATTAGTGGAAAGCGGCAACTACGACTGGCTCATCCTGCAAGACCAAAGCCAAACCCCCGCCTACAAGCCGGAGGAAACCATGGACTCCGTACGCCGCTGGACCCAAATTGCACAAAAACAGGGCACCAAGGTTCTGCTCTTCCTTACTTGGGCGCACGCCACGGCAGACGGCAACAGGCTCTGCCCGCTGGTATCCATGCAAGAGCAAACCTCCACCACCTACTGCAAAGCCGCCATAGAAAACAAGGTAAAAGTAGCCCCCGTGGGCGAAGCTTGGGGCGCATGGTACCGCAAAAACCCCGGCAAAGAGCTGCACACAAAAGACATGTCTCACCCCAATGCCATGGGCACCTATTTGGCGGCATGCGTCATCCATGCCTCCATCAGCGGCAAAGCCGTCAAGGCCGGCGGCACCCTCAAAATCGGCAAACAAACCGTCATTCGCATTCCCAAAGGCACCGCTAAAGAACTGCAAGCCGTTGCCAACAACACCGTAAAAGGCTTTACACCACAAAAATACCTAGACAAACTCGCCCAAAAAGACCAGGGGCTCCCCACCGCAGCAGAGGTTAAAGCCATTCTGCACAGCGGCATGAAACTCACCGAGCTTACCGCCCTCACCGGCAAACCCATTCACCAATCCGACAACGGCGGCCGCAAAACCTATCAATTCCGTATTCGCGGCGGTGCCGAGCTGGTGGCCTACTGCAACAGTGCAGATACCATAGAAAACATCAGCATCGCCTCCCCGGATAAACCTGTGGAAATTATTGACGTCTCCAAACTTTAACACAATCATCGGAAAATCCGCCACCCGATAAATGCCGATTTGTGCGTCAGTTAGCGGAAAGAGCTTGAATTCGGCCAAGAGCGTGGTAGAATACGCGCGTATGACGAACGAAGAAACGAAACGGGATTTCATTCGTGAATGGATTGCTGCGGATTTGGCAGAAAGTCACAAAGAAGCCCCCATTACACGATTTCCGCCGGAGCCTAACGGCTACCTGCATATTGGGCACGCGAAAGCCATCTGTTTAGATTTCGGCATCGCTAAAGAATACGCGCAACAAGGCGCGGTATGCCACTTACGTTTCGACGATACGAACCCCTGCAAGGAAGATGTCGAGTTCGTCAACTCCATACAAGAAGACATCAAATGGTTGGGGTTCGACTGGGGCGAGCACCTGTACTGGGCATCGGATATTTTTGATTTCTACTACGAGTGCGCCGTTCACCTCATCAAAAACGGCTTAGCCTATGTGGACGAGCAAGACCGCGAAACCATGCGCGCCCAACGCGGCAACCTGACCACCCCCGGTGTGCACTCCCCCTACCGCAACCGCAGTGTGGAGGAGAATCTGGCACAATTCGAGGCCATGAAAGCCGGCAAATTCCCCGAAGGCGGGGCCGTGCTGCGTGCCAAGATTGATATGGCCAGCAGCAACATGAACATGAGGGACCCCGTCATCTACCGCATCTCTTACGACCACCACCACAACACAGGCAACACATGGTGCATCTACCCCATGTACGACTTTGCCCACCCGCTGGAGGACGCCTACGAGTACATCACCCACTCGCTCTGCACGCTGGAGTTCGAGAACCACCGCCCGCTCTACGATTGGGTGATAGAGAACTGCCCCATCCCTGCCGGGTCCCGCCCGCAGCAGAGAGAGTTCTCTCGCCTCAACATCACCTACACGGTGATGAGCAAGCGTAAGCTGCGCCAAATGGTGGAAGAAGGCTACGTTGCCGGGTGGGACGACCCCCGCATGCCCACCATTTGCGGTATGCGCCGCCGAGGCTACCCGGCCCGTGCCATTGTGGACTTTTGCGAAGGTGTAGGCATCACCAAATTTAACGGCAATACGGATGTTGCGCGTTTGGAGAATGCCGTGCGCGGCGAGCTCAATGCCCATGCAGAGCGCCGCATGGCCGTGCTCAAACCGCTCAAACTCGTGCTCACCAACCTGCCGGATGACCACGAAGAAGAGGTGGAAGTTGTCATCAACCCCGAACAACCGGAACTGGGCAACCGCAAGCTAACCCTCACCAAAGAAGTGTGGATAGAGCAGGAAGACTTTATGGTAGACCCGCCCAAGAAATACAAGCGCCTCAGCCCCGGTGTATGCGTGCGCTTGCGCGGCGGCTACTGCATTGTTGCCAAAGATTATGTGGCAGATGCCGCCGGAAACGTAACCGAGGTGCATGCAGAGGTGCTGCCCGGCACCATTGGCACCAACCCGCCGGAGGGCATACGCTGCAAGGGTGCTATCCATTGGGTATCTGCCAAGTATGGTGTTAAGGCAGAGGTACGTTTGTACGACCGTCTGTTCTCCGACGAAGCACCGGATGCCAACCCGGCGGGGTTCTTGGCCTCCCTCAACAAAGACAGCCTTACCGTGCTGACGAATGCCGTGGTAGAGCCCGCCTTGGCCGCAGCCCCGGCAGAATTCCTTTGCCAGTTCGAGCGCACCGGCTACTTTGTGGCAGACCGCTACGACCACGCGCCCGAGCACCCCGTATTCAACCGCTCTGTCAGCCTGCGAGATTCCTGGGCTAAAATGAATAAATAACCCGGCACCCATTTAACGCTCTGTACGGCGGCTCGCGCCGCCAATGCTACGAGCCGCCGTACAGCTTTTACAGCCATGAAGAATATCGAGTTTTCCTCCAAAAACGGTGTTTTTGACATCAATAGCTTCATTTGCGAATGCGATGCTGCCGTAGGCGGTATACCCCTCCCCGAGCACACGGCTCTGCACACCCCGCCCCCTGCCGCACGGCAGGCGGAAATACCCGCCCCCACCGTGCCGGTAGCAGATGGTACGGACCCCATCGTCTACCACCCGCTGGACGAAGTGCTGTGCGATTTACGCATGGGAAAACTGATTTTGATGACAGATGACCCGCACCGCGAAAACGAGGCAGACCTTGTATGCGCCGGGCAATTTGCCACCCCGCAAAACATCAACTTTATGGCAACCCACGCACGCGGGCTTATCTGCGTGCCCATGGCCCCCGAAAAGGTGGACGCCCTTGGCCTGCCCATGCAAGCCCAACACAACACGGAAAAACTACACACAGCCTTTACTGTGAGTGTGGACGCTAAAGAAGGCACCACCACCGGCATCAGCGCGTTTGAGCGCTCTATCACCACCATGAAACTGGCAGACCCCAAAGCCACGTTGGATGACTTTGTGCAGCCGGGGCACTGTTTCCCGCTGCGCGCGGTGGAGGGCGGCGTAATTCGCCGTGCCGGGCATACCGAAGGCACGGTAGATATGCTGCGCATCGCCGGGCTGGAGCCCGTTGGCGTTTGCTGCGAAATCATGAAAGAGGACGGCACCATGGCTCGCCTCGGCGAGCTGGGCGAGTTCCAGCGCAAGTTCGGGCTCAAAGCCTGCTCCCTTGCGCAGATTATTGAGCACCGCCAGCATACGGAGAAGCTCATCGTTAAAGAAGAGGTCGTGAAACTGCCTACGGATTTCGGGGAGTTCACCTGCCACTCCTACCA
>SUVM01000028.1 GCA_015062015.1 Akkermansiaceae bacterium
CAGGTGTATTCTTTGTCTGTTAAATTGATGGATGTGAATGGGATAGACCAAGAGCTGGGGCGTATACCATTGCTGATTGAGGAAACGCGAGAGGGCGGGTGCATTACCAAGGTGCGTGTGGAACCTACGGGGGATATACGTTTGCCCGGTATGGGGGTAGATGGGGATAAGGCTTTTCGCTGGGAGGTGGTGTCTTGCGATGCCGCGCGGGCGGATGAGCCGTATACTCTTACGCTTAAATTGGCGTTGTGTACTTACCCCGGTGTGTTGACACAAAGAGCGGAGGCGAAGAATAGGACAACCCTTGTTTCTGTTGGTATGTATGGTAACGTTGCTTATGCCCGGGTGTTGGTGCACCGTGCGGCAGATGGTGCGTTCTCGATGGAGTTGAAGAATGATATTATATCCTCACCGGCAAAGATAGCGCCGGAGGAGTTTATGGACAATCCCGGTTTTTTGCAGCGGGACTTGGTGCTTAAGTTGGTGCCGATGGTGGAATAAGGCGGAAAGAAGTATAGCATGCGCGGGGCTGGGTACATGGCTAAATTGGCGTGGCGGATGTTGTGGCCGCAGCGTTCTGTTTTGCGTGTTGTGGCGTTGGTATGTGTGCTGGGGATTGCTTTGGGTACGATGCTGCAAATTGTTGTACGCGGGGTGATGGATGGTATGGTGGCTGAGATAGATGCCGGTGTTTCTGCCTGTGTGCCGCCGTTGTTGGTAAAGAGCAAGGGGTTGTTGCCGGAGGCAATAGAGAAATGGCCGGAGGTGCATGCATGCAAACGCGTTTCGATGGGGCGGGGGCTGGTGCAGGGTAAGGAGGCGTTGTATGCCTCTTGGGCGGATTTAGTAGGGGGGCATTCGATGCTGATTCAGGGGCACCCTATTCGCGCAGAGCATGAGGTGCTTGTGAGCAAGGTATATGCGGAGAAGTTGCAGCTGCGCGTGGGGCAACAGTTGTTGCTGATAACGCCCGGCAGCGGTGCGGCAATGTTGACGGTGTGTGGTGTGTTCCGCGTGCCGGGTAGGATGTTGGTGCCGGATATTTTGGGGCGTGCTTCCTTACCCGGCGGGGAAGAGTTGCTGGCAATAGAACTCGCAGATGGGGCTGCCCGAGATGTTATTTTGGAGAGAGTTTGTGCCGCAGATGCCGCAGCTTTGGCTGTGGATGGCAGTGGTGGGGCAGGTGATTGGATGGTGTTGATAGCAAAGGTAAAGCGTGCGATGGGGATTATTTTGTATTCTGCAACGCTTATAGCGTCTTTTGCTGCCGGTGGGTTGATGTTGGTGATTGGCCTTTTGCACCGTCGGCTCATGGCGGTGCTGTATGCATTTGGGGTGGAACGCGCGCGATTGTTTCTTGTGTTTCTTTACCAAGGGATGATGGTGGCAACACCGGGGGCGGCTTTGGGTGCGTTGTTGGGGATGTTGGTTTTGCGTTACCGTATGCAGGTGCAAGACGTGCTGAGATGTTGGGGGTTAGATGCGTTCCCCACAGATGTATTGGATATGGAGCTGCCGGCCCTGGCACCGCCCTCTCTTTACATAACGCAGGTTGTTTTGGCATGGGGTACTGTTGTGCTGGCTTCTCTGCCCGGGGCTTGGGTGGCCTCCCGTTGCCGTAGTTTGCGTTAAGGTTATGGGCTTTTTTTAATTATCTCTGCCTAGTAAGCTGCGGGTTTCTTCGATGGTGCGTTTGTAGTATTCGCCTTTGTTGATGATGGTGGGTTTTCCCCATTTTTCGCGGCGGGTTTCGATGTAGCCGCTGGTGGTTGATGTGGAGATGCTGTTGTTGTTGTGAGTGGCGTAGATATGGCTGCGCGCATCGGAATGGCTATTTTCGCCGGAGTAGCGGTCGCCGGAGGTATGGCCGGTGTAGGCTGTGCGAGAGATGCCTTTGTTTTCGCTCATAAAGGCCGGGCGCATATCGGTATGGAATTGGCTATCGCCGGAGAAGCCTTCAAAGCGTTTGCTGCTGTCGAACTTTTTGCCGGCACCGGAGTATTGTACGCCGTTGTAGTTGCCGGAGCCGCCGGGGTTGAAGGTGCCGGTGGTAAACTCTTTGTCTTCCCGGCGCGCTGCATCAATATCTTTTTGGTAACTGCTTACTTTTTTGGATGTAGCTTCCGGTACGCCGTGAGCATTTTGTTTTTCTGAGAAGTTGGAATCGAATTCTTCTTCAAAGTAATCATTCAGGCTGCGCTCTCTGGCTCCTTCGTGCTCTGTTACAACTTTGCCGTTGGCATCGTACACGGTGCGCACGCTCTCGCATGCGCAGAGCGTGGCTAAAAGTAGAACGGTGAGTATGGGCTTGTGTTTCATGCCTATCGGTAGCTGCAAGTCTATCTTTTTGTTGTAAATACGTCAAGCCTTTTAGTGTGTTTTTCATAAAATATTGCCGGGCGTGCTATGCCTTTGTGCTTGCAAATGACGCAAAATGCGTTATAATAGGCGTGTTATGGCAGATCGTACACAGACAGACCCGGTTCGTATGGAAAAGATTGTGAGTCTTTGCAAGCGCAAGGGCTTTATTTTTCAGGCAGCAGAGATTTATGGCGGCCTGAACGGTTGCTGGGATTACGGCCCATTGGGCGTGGAGCTTAAGCGTAACCTGAAAGATTATTGGTGGCGTGTGTATGTGCAGGAACGCCCGGATGTTGTGGGGATGGATGGCTCTATTTTGACGCACAATTCCGTTTTGGTGGCTTCCGGCCATGTGGGCGGGTTCTCTGACCCGCTGTGCGATTGCCTGCTGAGTAAGGAGCGTTTGCGTGCGGACCAAATCCCGGCACAGAGCGGTGTTGCTTACTGGTGGAAAGGGGCTGCCGCTAAGGATGGCTCTTGGAGCAGTAACAAGGAGTTTTCTATGCTTACTGCCGAGGGTAGCGAGAAGGAGGCGAAGGCTGCGCGCCGTAGTGCCCAGCAATATTATAGCCAAATTTCCGGTAAAAATATTCCCTTGGCAGACATAGAGCTGGCAGAGGAAAGTACCGAGACGGTGACGGAGAGCACTCGCTACAATCCCGCTAACGGCTCGTTGGTGACGGAGGCGCGCTCTTTCAACCTCATGTTCAAGACGACGATTGGTGCTACTTCGGACGAGAACGACCCGTCTTCCATCGGGTGGCTGCGTCCGGAGACGGCTCAAAGCATTTTCTGCCAATATAAGAACATCTTGGATTCTTCTCGCATGAAGATTCCGTTTGGCATTGCGCAAATCGGTAAATCGTTCCGCAATGAGATTAACCCGCGCAATTTCACCTTCCGCTCCCGCGAGTTTGAGCAAATGGAGGTAGAATACTTCTGCCGGGCCGAAAATGGCTTTGCACTTACGGATGAGTGGCTGGAGTTCTGCCTTAAGTTCTACGAAAACATCGGTATTGCCCGCGAGAAAATCCATATCCTTGATGTACCGGAAGAGGAGCGCGCGTTCTATTCCAAAAAGACTTACGATTTGGAGTACGAGTTCCCCTTCGGCGTGCAAGAACTTATGGGTATTGCATACCGTACGGATTATGATTTGAGCCGCCACCAGGAAGGCTCCGGCAAGCCGATGGAATATTTTGATGAGGCAACGCGAGAGAAGTTTATCCCGCATGTTGTAGAGCCTTCTGCCGGTTGCGACCGCTCTGTTTTGGCTGTTATTTGCGAGGCTTATGATGAGGAAGAGCTTGGCAAGGACGGCAAGAGCGACATCCGCACCGTGATGCGTTTCCACCCGCGCATGGCTCCTATCAAGGCCGCTATTTTTCCGCTTCTTAAGAAGAATGCCGAGCAGGTGCGCATTGCTCGCGAAATTGAGGCAGAGCTGCGGCCGTTTATGAATGCGTTTTACGATGAGAGCGGTGCCGTAGGCCGCCGCTACCGCCGCCAAGATGAGGTGGGTACGCCGTTCTGTATTACTGTGGACTTTGAGACGCTGGGCGAGGAGGGCGACCCCTCTCTCAAGGATACCGTCACTATTCGTCACCGCGATTCTATGGAGCAAGAGCGCGTTGCCATTAAGGATATCCTGCACTGGTTGCTTAAGCGTATTCGCTAATTTCTTATAATTTGTCAGCCCGTAGGCAAACTCCGTGCCTGCGGGCTTTTCTCGTTTAAAGTACCATATGTTGCAACAGTTATCCAAATCTGCGCGCGAGAGTTTGCAACAAGAGCTGCGCCCCGGGGAAGAATTGCATTGGGCGGCACCTTATGGGTGTTTGTCTCCTCGTGTTGTGCGGGCTGCCATATTGGGGTTGGCTTTGGTATGGTGTATTACCGGGGTGCAAATGGGGCTTGCATTATCGGGCGGGTGGAGTGTTTGGGCTTTGCTGATTCCGGTTTTGCCTTTGGGCATTACTTATGTGGCATACAGCAAATGGAGAGAATATAAAGGTACTGTTTGTTTGTTGACGAATCACCGTGTTGCCTGGTTGATAGTAGGGAAAGGTTGCACGCAGAGTTTGCCGCTGACGCAAAATATGATTTGCAACGTGGTGATGCGAGCCGGCGCGTGCGGAGATATTGTTTTTGCCACAGCCGGGGATGGTGACCGCGCTGTTTTTTATAATGTGCCTCGCGTGCGCGACCTAGTGCGCCAGATTCATGAACTGGCAGCAGGCAGGTAAAGGCGGTTTTCAAAAAAACGACTCTTTAATCCAACAGCAGCAGCCGCACGGGGTTGTAGAGCATGGCGTGCAGGTTGGCTGCAATGCCGTTGGCCTCTGCCTCGGGGATAGAGCAATGGATGTAGAAGGTATACGAGAGAATGTAATCTGCTATACCGGCAGCTCCTGCGCGTACGTTTTCTTTGGGGGTGTTGCCGCGGTCCACAAAGGCAAAGAGGGGGCGGCACCCGGGGCTGACGTGGGCTGCTACACAGGCACGGGTGGTGTGTGCATCACACACAATGAAGGTGGGGGTGTAGTTAGCCGGTATAGGATGGCCGGTTGCCGCTTCCCGGGAAATCTTGAAGATGTTTTTCTTGGCAGCGTTGGTAACAGCTGCTTGTTTTTCGCCGGAGTTTTCGAAAATGAGTACATCTGCCGGCTCGGTTCTTCCCTGTTGAGAGGGAGCCGCTAAACCGGCTTTTACCACAGCGCGTACAATGTAGTCTATGACGGAGTAACGCTTCTCCAATAATTTTTCACATTGTACGGCAATGGGCAGGCTGATGTCTCCCAAAGCGGCCATGTCTACCGATGTGTCGTACACATAGTAATTATCCTTTTGCGGGCGGGTAGGCAGTAGGGCAAAGGTGGCGATGGTTGTGCCGCCTCGGTGTTGCGGAATTGCATTTTCTGTTACATCTGCCGCCATGATGCGCCCCCCGGGACCGGTGCCGGTGAGCGTGGCCGGGTTGATGCCTTTGGCTTGGCATATCTTGCGTGCAAGGGGGGAAATCTTCATATGCGTGGCAGAAATAATCGGAAAATTGCAGAAATGAAAGAAAAGCTCCCGGCGGCGGTTGACGCACGCCGGGAGCGGTAGAAACGTGGCGCGGCTTAGGCCTCGTAGCGTACTTCGCCGTCGATAATTGTCTTAACGATGTCGTATTCCGTATCGAGCAGTACGAGGTCTGCCGTGTAGCCGGGGGCTACTTTGCCGAGGTCGTACAGGCCGAGGGATTGGGCCTGATTCCACGAGGTGGCTTTAACGAGCTCGCAAAGCGGCTTGCCGGTGAGCTCTTGTACGTTTTTGAGCCCCTTGGCAAAGCGCAGGGTGGAGCCTGCAAGGTTGCCGGACTCCAAGCGGGCTACGCCGCCTTTTACAATGATGGGCAGGCCGCCGAGGGAGCCCGGGCCATCGGGCATCCAAGAGCAGGCAAGGGAGTCGGTAATCATCATCATTTGAGAGATGTCTTTGTTGGTGAAAGTCAGCTTCAGCATATCCTCGCAGAGGTGAATCTTGTCGCAAATGATTTCGATTTTGACATCCTTATCCAGCATACCGGAGCCTACGAGGCCAATCTCGCGGTGGTGTTGGGGGCTCATTTGGTTGCAGAAGTGGGTAAGGTGCTTGAGCCCTGCGGCTTTGGCCTTCTTAAAGTCGGCATAAGAAGCTGCGGAGTGACCGGCAGAGCAGGTGATGCCGACGGCAGATGCTTTGGCGATGAAGTCTACGGCACCGGGCATTTCCGGGGCCATGGAGATAAGGAGCACGGGGTAGATGTTGTTGAGCATCTCTACCTCCTCGAAATCTGCCGGGCGAACGAAGGCCGGGTTTTGTGCACCGCATTGTTTGGGGTTGATATAGGGGCCTTCCAAGTGTACGCCGGGGGTTTTGGAGCCGTTGGGGGATGCCGCATACTCTTTTACGACCTCGCAAACATCCATGAGGGTTTTGGTGCCCAAGGTAAGCGTGGTGGGCAGCCATGTGGTCACACCTTCTTTCATCTTGCAATCTGCAATGGTGCGGATGCTTTCTACCTTGCAGTCGCAGGTGTCGCAACCGCCGGCACCGTGGGAGTGGATGTCGATAAAGCCCGGCATGAGCATGTTGCCGGCAGCATCGATTACCTTATCGGCCTCGGCTGTTTCTCCGGGGGTAAGAACGGCGGCAATTTTGGTGCCGTCAATCAGAACGGAACCTCCCACGATGTCGATGCCCGGGGAGATGATGTGCGCATTGGTGATGAGCGTTTTCATGGTTGTTCAATTTAGTTGTGGCGGGGAGTCCCCCGGCCGATGGTTTTCTACGCGCGTATTCTAGCGCGTATTGCTTTGCCGTGCAAGCGAAAAATACTTAATTTTGAGTCAAAAGCTCGCGTTGCCATTGCATCAGGTGGTTTAGCCCTTTTTCCGGGTGTGCCGCAATGGCTTCCAGCTGGTAGCGAGTGGCTATGATGGTTGCTTCCAAGTCTAATGCTTCGGCCACGGCATTGCGCTTGGTTGTCCATTGCTCTAAGGTTGCGTCAAAATCCGGGTCTACCTCGTGTTTTTGCCGTTTGGGCAGTTCCGGGTAGTCTTCTTCGTCCATGAGCTGGAATTTTTCGATGGTTTTACGGAATCTGGCGGCGCGGTGTGCGTGGAAGTGGTGCCCCGGGTGTGCTGTGCGGAATTCTTGAAGCGCTAAGCTCCAACGTAAAAGGTCATCGTTAGAGCATACCATAAATGCAGGTTTGTCCCAAACGGCAGCCTCTTGGTCTCGCCACGTCCACAAGGATTTTAAGGCGGCTAAGCCTCTGCGGTTAAACTTGCCGCAGCCTTTAATGCGCCAGGGCTCTGCATCGGCAGTGGCGAAACGCTCTTTGCCGCGCTCCATGTTATGAGCACAGCTTTCGATAAACCACTCGTAGCGCCCTTTTTCTTTAAGGGCAGCCACCAACTGATCTGCCATGCCCAGCATAAACTTGACATCCCCTTGTGCATACGCTTGCATCTCTGCCGGCATGGGGCGCATCCCCCAGTCGGCCTTCTGGTTTTTTTTGCTGAGGCGAATGCCGTAAAAATGCTCTACCAATGCCGCCAGCCCAAATTGCCGGAACCCCAGCAGGCGGGCGGCAATTTGCGTATCTAATATCATGTGGGGCAGCACGCCGTATGCCTGTTGCAGCAGGCTCATGTCGTAGTCCGCCCCATGCATCCACACATCTGCCTCTTGCAGCCAGACGGAAAATAGCGTCATGTCCTCCAGCGCAAGCGGGTCGATAATGCACACGCCGTCTGCATCGGCATACTGTATCAGGCACAACCTTTCGCGGTGACGGTGCAGGCTGTCTGCCTCCAAATCCAGTACAACGCGCCCTTGCGGTTGCGCTGCCGCCCGTTGCTTCCATTCAAAGAGTGCTTGAGAATCAGTTATCATGAACGCGCAAATGTTAACATATTCTTAATATTTTGCAAGCATAAAGTTTTGGAAAACGGGTCGCCGAGGGGTGAATTAACAGCATTGGGATTTTTATCCGTAGTTGTTAGATGCCGGAAATTGAATAAACTCGAGGTGCCGGGAAAAGTAACGGCACACCTCCTTTCTTTAGCTTAAATGCGTAGGTGTCTCCATGGCTGCCGCGCCCGAGAAGTAAATCTACAGATATTCTCCTTTGCTCCAACATATAATCAAACTGGGTCACAATCGGTTTTCTTGTGTGTGTTATCTCTGTGATTTGAAACTCCGTATATCCATAGCTTTGTCTTGTGTTTGTGGCAATCCAAAACGTTTCTGCATGCTTTCTTTTTAGTGTTTCGTGCAATGTTTTTAATTGCCAAACTGCTATATCGGTGTTTATTTGATCTTGTTTTTTCTTGATTTCTAGGTGATTATCGATTCCATTCAAGTACAGGAATAATCCTTGCGAGTTTGGTATGTTACAGACCAGTGTGTTGCGATAAGAAAGCCTCCCTTCTGCAGTTATATACCCACATTTAGCCAAAATGTCCTGAGTGTTTTTACATGCACTGATTGTCCAATCCGGTGTTTTGCTGAAAAGTGTTGTTCTTGTGGTTTTGGGACGAGCAGATTTAAGTTCGATTCCTTTGTAATCGGGGTCTTTTGCCGAATTCATAGGAATTCCGAGCAGCCGTTCAATTGTTCTACCTATGCCTGTGTCGGCTTCAACGTCAACTCTAATCCATTCATTAGCAAATATGCTAATTTTAGACAGAAGTTCATCTGCTACTGTAGTTAATTGCTTTTCTATCTCGTAAATTAAATCTTTAATAGGGTTGGACTGGGGGTTATTATAGTCTGCAATAATGTCTGATTTTGTTATGTTTAATACATATAGACAGTCTTCAAAAAAGGTGAAAGCGAGTATATCATCCGGTGTACAATATTTTTTGACATTATATACCCATAATCGAGGATCTCCTTTTTTAGTCTCAGGCCGATAAAAAGAGGTGATTGTTTGCACCTGTTCACAATTTGTAAGAATTTTTGTATCGACTTGAATCTTATTTGTTGTTCCCTGTTTTTGTTGTTCGTAATCGTGGATGCCGTTTTCGAGAAAATACTCACGCATTGGATTGGTAGCATCGAGAATTGATTTTTGAAATCCGGTTGCAGTGATATGTACTAGTGTGTATGTTATCCCTTTTTGGGTAAGAAATGCCAATCTGGCTTCCTCTATCAAAGTGAATGCTCGCATGTGTATCATGGATTGATATTTAGTTTATTTTTTCTAAAATTGTTTGAGCAATAGCGCAAGCCATTAAGGGAGGGACAGCATTGCCGACTAATGTGTATTGGGGAATTTCGACTTTTCTCTTATCTCCTCCTGTGCTTCTTTTTCCTTGGAATACAAAAGAATCGTCAAATGATTGCAATCGTGCCATTTCACGAACAGTAAGAGCACGGTATGCCGCGTAATGAATAAAGTCGTCCGGCATCGTCATGACAGTCGGGCTTTGTTCCTCGGGATTCAGTACGTTGTAATTTCGCTTGTCAGAGGCAAGCCCTTGACTTTTTAAGACATTTTTTGTATGTGCATCATAATCACCACATTTAGCAATGACTTCTAAGCGCTTTCTTACTGCTTCTTTTTGTGCGCTTGTTTGATGGTTATGGAGCGTTTCATAGCGATGTAGAATAGGTGAGTTTAAAGCTGCTTTATCTTTCACATAGAATGGAGCTTTGTCAAAAATAAAGCGATGTCCCAATCTGCCCTCTTTCTGCCATTCTGAATATAACTTTCCATGCTCGGAGGGAATGCTATTACAGCATCGAGGGCGAAGTAACTTTACATACTCCGACTTTGGTTTTATTTTTTTGTATTGAGTTATTTCTTCTCCATTACCTATAAAATCTAAATCCCAAAGAGCCTCATATACAGATACTTTTTGATTTGGTGTAACCGTGGTGGGTATAGAAGAAATTAACTTCTGATCATTACGACAACCGATAAAAACGACCCGCTCGCGGTTTTGCGGCACGCCGTAATCAGAGGAATTGAGAACTATTGGCTTTGCTATATTATACAGGCGGACTTGCTTAAGAATAACTGATAACTGCGCAAACTTATCCATACGTTGAGCCTGAGAACTCAATTCTTCAAAACACTCATCTACGGACTTGACGTACAAACTAAGTGCCCATTGGAGTAATGAAATTAATTCCGGAGTGTTTGTTAGGGATTTCATACACTCAAGAGCGTTGACTGTTTTTTCCAGAATGGAAGAATCAGAAATGGAATCGATAAAATTATTCATATCTTCAATGAATATATCGTTATCCAAATCAGTTTTGGTTTTTAGATGAATTGTTTCTGCTTTAATTTTCTCTCGTATACAGCTTTGTCGCATAAGAGCCAATCCGTGTCTTGCGGAATTAACAGAAATATTTGATTTGCTGATTTTATAATCAATGGTTTTTGTGATTTCTCTAAAACGCTCTTGCAGCATTGAGAAATAAATATCTCTGCATTTTTCTTTTTGGTCTTGATCTGTAGTTTCGATATCTAACTTTGCCAAATAAATGCTTCGTTGAAAGGGAGTAAGCTCGGTTAAATCTGCTTGAATAAATGTATAAAGAACAGGGAGTTTGTGGATGTCAACGATAGAACGTATTTCTTTCAAAATTCGTTCTTTAATTCGTCCACCATCTTTAGTTAAAATGCCTTTGACATTTTCCATAACAAAGTACTTAGGCCTCAGGTGTTTGATTACTTTTAGATAGTGATAGAATAAGTCATCTCTCTTATCAAACTTACGCCGCCTTCCGGAAAGGCTAAATGATTGGCAACTTGGTCCTCCTGTAACAACGTCTATGGGCGTGTCTCCTATATTATTTTTTAAATTTTCAAGAAAACTATCTTCCATGATGTCTTGACAAATAAATTTCAAATCAAGCCCGAGTTGTTTGTTGTATCTTACCTCATGAGTTAACTCGCAATTCTCATTAATGTCAGATGCAAGGATAAAGTCAAAATATTTATTTTCTGTATAGGCCTGCAAAAATCCTTCGCTGATACCACCGGCACCGGCAAATAAATCAACGAATGTTACAGGTGTGCGTTGCTTGAGAAAATCAGACCTTTGGGACATGAGATTGTTTAATGTGATTCTTTGTCGTTATTGTCGTTGCATTCTATCAAAAGTAAGAGCTTTCTGCAAGCTGAAAGCATGTCTTAACACGGAACCCTGAGCGTCATTCAGAAAGCACTTACTGCCCGTTTTTTTATAAGAGCAAGGGCTGTCTGAATCATGGGGGCGGATGGACGGGGAGCACAAAAAAACCGCTGCCGAGTGGGGGCAGCGGTTTGGGGTGGGAAGAGGGGGGGGAGGTGGTGGCTTAGATACGGTAGGTGGTGGAATCTCCGAAGGAGATGCCGATTTCCTTTGCTTGTTCCACCAGCTGGCTTTCGCCGTCTACAAGGTGCAGGGTACGCACCGCTTCTTCGATGGGCATGGAGACCATGTCGTTACGGTGCAGGGCAACGGTTTCGCCGAATTTGCCCTGCTCGATAAGCTCGATGGCTTTGGCACCGCAGCGAACACCCAGCACGCGGTCGAACGGGATGGGGGAGCCGCCGCGTTGGATGTGGCCGAGCACGCAGTAGCGGGTTTCGATACCGGTGATGGTTTCCAACTTGGTGGAGAGGAAGGAGGCAATGCCGCCTAATCGTACTTCGCCCTTGGTTTCTTCGTCTAAGGTAAGGAGCTTGCCGCCGATCTTGGCTCCTTCGGACACCACGATGATGATTTCGCGCTGCCCCAAGGCTTTTAAAAGCTCTACTTTTTTAACGATTTCTTCGAGTTTGAACTCGATTTCGGGGATGAGGATAACATCCGCACCGCCGGCAATGCCACCGTACAGGGCTATCCAGCCGGCGTGGCGGCCCATTACTTCTACCACCATCATGCGCTTGTGGCTGTCGGCCGTGGTGCGCAGGCGGTCCAGGTTATCGCTCACAACGGATACGGCGGTCCAGAAACCGAAGGTGTAGTCCGTAGCGCCGAGGTCGTTGTCGATGGTTTTGGGCACGCCGACGATGGGCAGGCCAATGGCGCGCAGCTCGTTGCCGATGGTTTGGGAGCCGTCGCCACCCACAACGATGAGGGCTTTGAGCCCCAAGCGTTCGACGGTGGCTTTGCTGGCAGCCAGCACCTCGTCTGCAATTTGCATGCGGCCGCCGACTCCGCTTTTAACGGTAAAGTTGCCCTTGTTCACAGTGCCGAGGATGGTGCCGCCCATGGAGCGGATGTTGTGGCAATTTTCCGGCGTGAGTTCACGCCAGCGCTCGTTATCGGGGGTAGAGAGCAGGCCCTCGAAACCATCGTAGAAGCCAATAACCTTCCACCCGCGAGCAGATGCGGCACCAACGGCACCCTCAATTACGGCGTTGAGGCCGGGGCAGTCGCCACCGGCGTTGAGAATTCCGATATTCATGATTGCATTAAAAGATTGTTATTTAGGTAAACGGATAAACATATTTTCCGGAGATTTGGTCTGCGGGGTGAGGGAGTTGTACCATCCTTCCCACTCTGTCCAGCCATCGCTCAGCAAGCGCGCAGCAGCGGTGTCTCGGGTTGCGGCGGAGGGCATGCCGAGGATGACGAGCAACAGGCGTTGTGCGTAGGTTGCCGGCTTGTCTTTTGCCGTGTTGAGCGTTTTGTACGAGCTGCGTTTGGCAGAGGCTACGGTGCAGAATCCGGCGGATGCGGATGCTGCGGAGCGTACGCCGTCCACCCCGTGGTTACCCAGCATTTGGTTTGTGTTCTGAATCACAACATTGCGGGCACCGGTGGGGGCATGCACGGTGGCGGTGTAGGTGGGTTTGGAGCAGATGGTTTGCACCAAGGGTTTTTGGATGGCATACATGCCTAAAAGGGCGATGTCTCTCGCGCAGGCGGTGGAGCGTACGGCTCCGTTTACGCCTTTGAAGGTGGTTTGAGTCATGCCGATGGCGGTTGCCAATTTGTTCATCTCTTGCAAGAAGCTGTCTGCCGGGTCTGCCGGGTTGAGTGTGCTGCCGCAGGCCACGGCCAAGGTGGTGGCGGCGGCACTGTCATCCCACATGAGGGTGGAGTGCAGGGCATCTCTGAGGCTGATGCGGTCCCCCGGGCGGAGGTGCAGCAAGTTGGTTTCCGGCCACCGGCAGGCGATGCTCGGCACGGTCAGCAGGGTATCTAACGAGATGTTTTTCTGCGTTTTCCAGTCTATGGCCACTACGGCAGTGGCAATATTGGCCAGCATACCCACGGGGCGTCGCTCGTTGGCATTTTGCGCACGCAAGACGCGTTCGCTGTTGGTCTCCATCAGCACGAAGCTGGGGGTGGTTTCGTGCGGCAGTTTTTCGGAGAACAATTGGCTGCAAGAGCTCAGCATCCCTGCTGTGCCCAAGCCCAAAAATCCGATGATACGTTTAATCTGTCTATTCATTTTTTACTTTTGGAGCACTTGGAGGCTTTGGCGGGTGTTGCCGGAGTTTTAGGTGCCATTTCTTGCGGGGTAAGGTCGCCGAAGATGATGCCAAGCTCGCGCGCTGTGCGCACAATGTGGCTTTCTTTGGTGATGGTGCGGGGCTCTGCAATAGCCTCGGAGATAGGTACGCTGTCCACATTAAGGCCATTGAGTACCATCGTGCGGCCGAATTGCTTCTCTTCGATGAGTTTGACGGCTTCTACACCGAAACGTATGCCCAAAATGCGGTCGAAGGGGCAGGGGCTGCCGCCGCGTTGGGTGTGGCCGAGCACGCAGTAGCGGGTTTCGATGCCGGTCATCTCCTCCAACATTTTGGAGAGCCTGTTACCGATGCCGCCCAAACGCTCGTCACCGTTTTCTTTGTTGCGTACGGTGACCAGTTTGCCGTTGAGCCTACAGCCTTCTGCCACGATAACGATGATTTCTCGCTGTCCGTTGGCTTTTTTTGCTTTAACGCATTCTACCACCTTTTCCAAATCAAACTCAATCTCGGGGATGAGCACGACATCTGCCGCAGAGGAAATACCACTGTGCAGGGCGATCCAGCCGGACTGGTCGCCCATTACCTCCACCACCATCATGCGTTGGTGGGCGTTGGCGGTGGTGCGAATGCGGTCAATGGACTCGGATACCACACTGACGGCACTTTGGAAACCGAAGGTGTAGTCCGAGGCGGGGCAGAGGTCGTTGTTGATGGTTTTGGGGATGGAAATTACGGGCAGCCCCTCGTCGGAGAGCAGGCTGGCCGTGCGAGCCGACCCGTTACCGCCGATAACGGCCAGAGCCTCCAAGCCCAATGCGGTGATGGTTTTGGTGGCTTTTGCCATAATCTCCGGCTCCACGCGGGCGCGGCCGAGCTTATTGATGTTAACCTTGAAGTTGCCGGTGTTGGTGGTGCCCAAAATGGTGCCGCCTTGAGAGCGGATTTTGTGCGCCTTGTACGGGGTGAGCATTTCGTAGCGTCTGCCGCCCGCTACGGGCAGCAAACCTTCAAAGCCGTCATGGAACCCGATAACGCGCCAACCACGGCGATACGCGGCAGACACATAACCTTCGATAACGGCATTGATGCCGGGGCAGTCGCCGCCGGAGTTGAGGATGCCTATAATCATGTTTTTTTATGATGTATGTGTAGTATTATTTTGTACAGGGTGCGCCGATGGCGCCGAAGTAGTGTGCGCAGCACCAGAGCATGCGGGGGTGGTGGAAGAAGGATTTCCACATGCTGCCTTTCAGCCCGTTTGTGGTGGAGCCGTCTTGGTTGCAGTAGCCGAACCACTCTCCGTGCTCTTTATCCTGCAAGTGCTCGAAAGCCCAGTCGTGGATGCGTTGGTGCCATTCGGCATATTTTTCATCCCCGGTCATCACATAGGCCAGTGCGGTGCCGATAAGTGCTTCGTCGTGCGGCCACCAGAACTTCATGTTGTGCCAGTATTCCTGCACGGGCTTGTTGTATACGTCCGTGTAGTAAAGCAGGCCGCCGTATTTTTTATCCCAGCCGCGTTCCAGTGCCCAGTCTATCATCTTGCAGCCTATCTCTATAAGCTTTTTGTCGCCGCCTCGGTAGCGGGCTTCCTCCAGCACAAACCAACCGCCTTCAATATCGTGACCGGGGTTGAGGATGCGCTCGTCGAAATGGTCTATCACCGAGCCGTCGGGGGCTACGTTCTCCAACACGGCCTTAATGTCTTCGTGCAGGAAGAGCCGTTGTAAATCGTCGATGCAGCGGTCTATCCATCCGGTATAGAACCCGTCGGCATCGCCCAAGTAACGGCGCAGCTCCTGGGCCGTAACAATCATAATCATGCGGCAACCCAGGTTTTCGCCCGGGCGGTTACCCGTGCTCTTGGGTGCCATCTTGCCGGGGGTAAAGAAGATGTCTGCGTAGATGTTGAACCAATGGCGGGCGCGTTCGGCACTGTGCGGGTCGCCGGTGGCACCGTAGTGTGCGGCCCAGGCAATGGCGGCAAAACATTCGCTGTAGGCGTAGCGGCGCTTGCGGATGGGGGTGCCGTCTGCCGTCATATGGAAGTACATGCGCCCATCGGTGGGGTCTACACATTTTTCTTCCAGAAACTTCAGCGCGCTTTCCGCGTATTGCATCCATTCCGGGCGTTTCTCAATGCTGTTGTAGCAGGTAAGGAGCATCCAAGCCATGCGGCCTTGTGCCCATACGTTCTTGTCTGTATCCACCAAGCTGCCATCCTGTGCGCAGCAATGGTAGAGACCCCCGTTCACTGTGTCTAGCGAACGGGGAAACCAGAACGGCTCTACCTCATTGAGCAGCTTGTCTTTGTAGAATTGACCAAGTGCTTTGGTATCCATGAGGAAAGCGGGGTGAATGGTTTATTTGTAAATAGCCCAATCGTAGAAGCCGATAGCCTTCAGCTCGCTCTTGAGCGCATCGAGGGTGGCTTTATCCTGCTTGCCCATGGGCAGGCGTGCCGGGCCGAAGTCTACCCCCGTCCACTCGCTCATCAGGTACTTGCAGCAACCCATGTAGCCCTTGCCGGCAATGATGTTGATCATCGTTACGGAGAGCTGTTGCAGGCGGCGGGCTTCTGCAAGGTCGCCGGCATCCACAGCCTTCATAATGTCGTTATACAGCTTGGGCGCATAGTTGAAAGAAGAGCCTACACCGCCCTTGGCTCCGGTTGCATACGCCCCCAGGAACCACTCGTCCACACCCCACGGAATGTCGTACTTGCCGCCCTCGTAGTTAAGGGCATCCATATACAGTGCCAAATCCGGGTTGGTGAACTTTACACCCACAAAGTTGGGAATCTCTTTGGCGCAGGCCTCTATCACTTTCACCGGGTTAAAGCCCACATGGGTCAGCACGGGAATGTCGTAGAAATAGTAGGGAAGCTCCGGTGCGCCGGATGCCTCTACCGCTAAGCTCTTAACCAGCAAATCAATGTTGCCCGGCTTAAAATAGCAGGGCGCATTGCTGGCCGTTGCCGTGGCCCCGCATTGGGCGGCATATGCAGCAAGCTCTTTGCCGTCGTACACGCAGTTGCCGCCGGTGTGTACTACAACGTCTATGCCGTATTTCTTGCCGGCTTCTCCCCAAGCGGCCATGTTTTCTTTGCGCTCGGTAAGCTGCATGTGGGCGGATTCACCTGTGGAGCCCGTGATAAATACGGACTTAATGCCCTGAGACGCAAGGAATTTTGCCTGGGCATCCACCGCGTTGGGGTTGCAGCTGCCGTCGGCATTCATTGGTGTATGGGTGGCGGCGCAAAGGCCGTGTATTTTAAATGTAGTGTCCATAGTAAGATGTGCGGGGTAATCTCTCCCTACCACCTTTTTACCTTATTTCCTCTGCTATATCAAGATAAAATTGAAAAAAGCGGGTATATTTTGCTCTTTTAAGGCTTTTTATGGTTGCAGGGGCGTGGGCTTTGTGTTAGTATACCGATTGTATAGAAGTACACCATCAACTTACGGCTATGACCACAGATCACACCATTCGCGGTAAAAAGGTATTTGAGGACGAAATTGCGGCCTTGCAGGCAATTTGCGAGCGCCTCGACGACTCGTTTGTGCAGGCGGTTAATGCCATGCGCAAAGCAATAGAAACCGGCCACAAAATCATTGTGGTGGGTGTAGGCAAGAGCGGGCTCATCGGCAACAAGATAGCTGCCACGCTCACCTCCACAGGGGCTCCCTCTGTGGTGCTCGACTCCATGAACGCCATGCACGGGGACCTGGGCATCGTGCAGGATGGCGATGCCTGTATTGCCATGTCGTTCTCCGGCGAAACCTCCGAGCTGCTCACCCTCATGCCCTTCCTGAAGCGTTTTGATATGACGATTATCAGCATGACGGGTAAACCCTCCTCCACCTTGGCAGAGTTGTCCGACGTTGTGCTCAATACCGCCGTAGAGCGCGAGGCAGACCCGCTGAATTTGGCCCCCACCTCGTCCTCCACCGCCATGTTGGTGATGGGAGATGCCTTGGCCATGGCTCTGTTGGAGGCCCGCAACTTTACGAAGGAAGATTTTGCCCGCAGCCACCCCGGTGGTTCTCTGGGGCGTGCGCTGCTGATGCGTATATCCGACATCATGCGCAAGGAGTACGCCACGCAGGCAGAAAACGCCACCGTGGCAGAGTGCATCATCGCGATGACCGCCGCACGCGCCGGTGCTTGTGTGCTTACGCATGAGGACGGCACGCTTGCCGGTGTATTCACCCACGGAGACTTCGCCCGCGCATACCAGGCGGACCCCACCTGCGGCACGCACCCCGTTGCAGAGTATATGACCAAGAACCCCGTCTTTGTGGAGGCCGATAAATTGGCCATTACCGCAGTTAAAACCCTGAGAGACCGCCGCATTGACGACTTGGTGGTGCTGGATGCCGACCACAGGCCCGTTGGCCTTATCGACACGCAGGACCTGGTGCGCCTCAAGCTTATCTGATGACTGAATTCTAAAAAAAAATCATATAAAACACACTTTAGGCTTGCAATCTGTTCAAAAAAGGTGCATCATACGCCACCGCTTTTTGCGAAAGCAAGACATCTTACTTAGAATACAGTTATGAGAAAGTACGAAGCACTGATCGTTCTTAACATGAAGGGTGCCGCCACCCTCGAGGAGCTTACCGCCGCCATAAAGGCCAGCTCGAGGCTGCCGG
>SUVM01000029.1 GCA_015062015.1 Akkermansiaceae bacterium
GTTTATAAGAGAGAATGAGGGGCAAGCTGTGTAGCTTGCCCCTCTGGTTTAAAGGTGGTGACCCGTGCCATCGGTTCAGGATTGGGTACCTGATTGTATAGTTACCGAAGGTCTTGGGTCTATTATCTGAACCTTCCTTGCAACACCATTGTAACGGTTGCGGAGTTGGTTGTCAAATTTTTTTTGCATTTTTTTGCACTTTTTACACTAACGGCACTTTTTACCCCGCATGTTGCGGGGCTGTGAGGTAGGTTATTTGCTCTAGAAAAGCAGAGCGTCAAGGGTGTTTGCTCGATAGAAGCAGAGTAGTATGTTTGTTGCAAATAGTAGCCAAACATTGAATGTGATGATGTGATCCCATATGCATTCAGGTAAAAAAAAGAATGATGAACGATACAAGAATGAAGCGAATGGAACTATTGGTTACGGCTTTTAGGTAGCCGTGGTAGCTTTCCATGCAGTCAGTGTTCGAGATGTTTCGTATGGTTTTGCTGGCTTTTGTCTGGAGTGTGTTACGGTATATGGCGTTGAATCCGACAAATATAGCTGCGGCAGTAATGCTTGATTCCAATATGGTGTCGCTCAAAGGGGGAACATGGTTATACTGCAAACAAAGAAACACAGACACCACCGTTGTGATGATAGCGTAGGTGTACGGATAGTATTTTTCAAATCTTTACTGGTTAGGGTCGAGATGCTTCATATCGTGAAATATTGATTTTTCTATTTTTTGTAAGAAGTCTTGAGAGCTGTGTATTTTTTCACGAAAGCCACCATTCTCTCTTGTCCGAGGCTGTTTTAATTGTTGTGTCGTTTCGCTGCGGGGCGTGTGGATTTTGTTTTGGCTGAGCGCGGGGTCGGAGTTGACAATGGGGGGCTTGGCGTGGTACAATGAGCCGAGATGGAGACTCTTTATATATTGGATGGAATGGCGTTGATGTACCGGGCGTTTTATGCGTTTATTAATGCGCCGATGCGAACGTCTGCGGGGTTAAATACGTCTGCCATGTTTGGGTTTACCAACACGGTGTTGTCGTTGATAGAAAAGGAGTCTCCGACGCATATCGTTGCGTGTTTGGACCCCTCGGAGCCTACATTCAGGCACGAGCAGTTTGCCGAGTACAAGGCCAATCGGCAGGCAATGCCGCAGGAGTTGAAGGACTCTATCCCTTGGATTATAAAAATTCTTAACGCCATGCGTATTCCTGTGGTGCGAGTGCCCGGGTACGAGGCGGATGATTTGATTGGCACCTTTACACGCTTGGCCGCAGAGCGCGAAGGGATGCATGCTTACATGGTGTCGTTAGATAAGGATTTGGGGCAGTTGTTGTCCGCCACTTGTTCGTTCCGTAAACCCGGTAAAAAGGGCGCGGATTTCGAGGTGGTGACGCAAGAAGCCTTTTTGGAGGAGTGGGGAATAGCAGAGCCGAAGCAAATTATTGATATATTGGCTCTTATGGGCGATGCCAGCGACAATATACCCGGTGTGCCGGGCGTTGGGGCTGTGACGGCACGCAAGCTTATTGCCCAGTTTGGTAGCGTGGAAAATATGCTGGCTCATACGGACCAAATTAAGGGTAAGATGCGCCAAAAAGTGGAGGCTAATGCCGCCAATGCCCGCCTTTCTTACGAGTTGGCGACCATTCGTCGGGATGTGGAGTTGCCGATAACAATTACAGACTGTGCCCGGGTTGGGTATGATGTTGCGGCTTTGCGAGAGATTTTTGCCGCATTGGAGTTTAAGGGCTTGGATAAGCGTATAGGGGCTGCCCCGCAGGATGATTTGTTTGCCGCAGCGGGTGGGGCAGCAGCCACGGCCGCCGCAGGAGAGTTTGCGCAGGGAGATTTGTTCTCTATGCCGCAGCTGAGCGATATTCATACTACTCCGCACTCTTATATTTTGGTAGAAACGCCGGAACAACGGGCCGATTTGGTACAAAAGTTGCTGGCTGCCCCGCGGTGGGCTTTCGATACGGAGACAACGGGGCTGGACCCGATGCAGGATAAATTATTAGGCATGTCTTTCTGCATAACCGAGCACGAGGCTTATTATGTGCCGGTGTCGTCTGCCGACTGTTTGGAGCCGTTTGCTGCGGTTTTTGCCGGTGGCGCAGAAAAGGTGGGGCTTAACGCAAAGTTTGATATTCGGGTATTGCGGCAGGCGGGCTTACAAGTGCAGGGGCCGTTTTTTGATGTGATGCTGGCCCATGCGGCGGTGTACCCCGAGCTACGGCATAACATGGACGACATGGCCGAGGCTTTGTTGAGCTATAAAACCGTTCGTTTAGAGGATATAGCGGGTAAAGACTGCCATATGGCCTCTGTGCCTTTGGATGCGTTGGCAGAATACGCTGCCGAAGATGCCGATGTAACGTTGCAATTGGCTAACAAATTGCTGCCGGAGCTGGAGCAAGCCGGGCAAACCGCCCTGATGCGGGAGGTAGAGTTTCCCTTGGTGCCGGTGTTGGCAGATATAGAGTCGGAGGGCATGCGTGTGGAGCCGTCTCTGTTGCAAACAGCATCTGCCGAGTTGGGGGTGCAAATCGAGACGATTCGTGCTCGCATCGATTCTATTGTGGGGCGCCCCATCAACCTCAACTCACCCAAGCAATTAGGCGACCTCCTTTTTGCGGAAATGAAGCTGTTGGATAAACCCAAAAAGACGCGCACCGGGCAGTATGTGACGGATGAAGAAACGTTGCGAAAGCTTGCACCGAGTTTCCCGTTGGTGCAGGATATTTTGGAGTATCGCGAGCTCAGCAAGCTGAAAGGTACCTATTTGGATGCGCTGCCGCGTTATATTTCTCCGGCGGACGGGCGCATTCACTCCACCCTGCAGCAAATGGTTACGGCCACCGGGCGTCTGGCATCTCAAAATCCCAATTTGCAGAACATCCCCATTCGCTCCGAGGCGGGTAAGTTGATACGCCGTGCTTTTGTGGCGCGTGGCGAGGAGTTTTCTCTTTTGTCGGCAGACTATTCTCAGGTAGAGCTTCGCCTTATGGCTGCGCTTTCCGGCGACCCTGCCATGATATCCGCATTTGTTGAGGGGCGCGATATCCATGCCGAAACAGCCGCCAAAATATACGGCGTAGAGCGCGGGGAGGTAACGGCAGATATGCGGCGTGCCGCTAAAACCGTGAACTTCGGTATCATTTACGGTATATCCGCTTTCGGTTTGTCCCAGCGGTTGGATTGCTCTCGCTACGAGGCCGCAGCACTTATTGACAGCTATTTTGCACAATTCTCCGGCGTGAAACAGTGCATGGATAGTTTGGTGGAACAAGCGAGAGAGAAAGGTTATGCCGAAACACTGTGCGGCCGCCGCCGCTATTTGCCGGATTTGAACGGCCGTAATTTCAATCTTCGTGCCGCCGCCGAGCGTACCGCCATTAATACCCCCATTCAAGGCTCCGCTGCAGATATGATTAAGCTGGCGATGGTGCGTGTACACCAATTGTTGCAAAACCGCCGCAGCCGCCTCATTATGCAAATCCATGACGAGCTTATTGTGGATTTACACCGCGATGAGCACGACCTCATTCCGGCCATTGTCGATACCATGCGTACGGCACTTCCTCTCCCTAACGGTGTACCCTTAGAGGTGGAAGCCAACACCGCCCCCAACTGGCTCGAAGCACACTGACCTGATTTTGGATTTTTAATTTTGGATTTTTAATTTTTAGTTGCTATGTCAATGAGAGAGATAATGTATGAGCGAACTCTGTTGTTTTCGGAACGCATTATTGACCTTGTTAGAATGGTGCCGAGAGGTATTGCAGAGAATGCCGTTCTTAGTCAATTAGTGCGTTCTGCTACTTCCATAGGCGCGAATTATCGGGAGGCTTGTCATGCTTCGTCTGCCAATGATTTTGCTCATAAACTTAAAATTTGTGAAGGGGAAGCAGATGAAACGCTTTATTGGTTGCAATTGTTGTCCAGAAGTAATATGATGAACCAGAGCATTCTGGGTGAGTTGATAGCAGAAGCGCAGGAATTTGTGGCAATTCTGACGGCTGCTTGCAAAAGTGCTTATCGCAAAAGAACATAAATTAAAAATCTAAAATTAAAAATTAAAAATCGTATGACGTTCGTCGGTTTGGGTTATGATGTGCATCGTTTTTCGGAGGAGCCGCGGGCACTGTGGCTGGGCGGTGTAAAGGTGCATGAGACGATGGGCTTGGCCGGACACAGCGATGCCGATGTGCTGTGCCACGCGCTGGCAGATGCTATTTTAGGGGCTATTGGCGAGCCGGATATCGGTTATTGGTTTCCGCCGGGTGAGGAGAGTTGCAAAAATATTTGTTCGTTGCGCATTGTGGAGAAGGCCGTGCAATTGTTGCAGGAGCAGGGGGGACGTATGGTGAATGCAGATATTGCCCTGATTGCCGAAGCTCCTAAAATTATGCCCTTTGTGCCTCAAATGAAGGAGACGCTGGCACGCGTTTTAGGCGTGTCCCCCAAACGAGTGGGCGTAAAAGCCACTACTAACGAAAAACTGGGTGCCATTGGTCGCAAAGAGGGCATGGCGGCGTTTGCAACGGTTGCCGTTCAACTTCCGGATTAAGCTATGAATGCCGATTTGGAATTAGCTGCCTTTGCCGCCGTTAATAATTTGCGCGCCGCCGGGCTGAGCGTTGCCACGGCAGAAAGCTGTACCGGCGGGCTTATTGCCGCTGCTATTACCGGGGTGCCCGGTGCATCTGCTGTTTTTCGCTATGGGTGGGTTACCTACTGTAATGCAGCCAAAGAGCGAGAGCTTGGCGTTTTGCCTGCCGTTATAGAGCAGCATGGCGTGGTTAGTGAGCAGGTGGTGGCCGCTATGGCTTTGGGTGCCATGCGTAAGGCCGGGGCGGATTTTGCCGTTGCCGTATCCGGCAATGCCGGGCCTTCTGCCGCAGAGGGAGAGCCCCCCGCCGGTACGGTTTGTTTGGCATTGGCACGGCGCGGTGCGGCGCGCCCCGTGCATACAGAAACGCTCTTTCGGCCAGAGCTCCCCCGCAACGCGTTGCGCGCCTATGTGGCGGCGCGTGCTTTGCACTTGTTGGCTTCTTCTGCCCAAGGATGAGTGCATTTTGCCCGTAAAGCCCCTTATTTTATCGTATAAGGGGCTTTAAGCCGGCTTGGTGATAGGGTTGCCACCTCTGGGGTATACCATGCTTTATGACGCTTTAGCGTGGTTGTTTTGTCGCTATGACGTAATATAATATTGACGCGCGCGCGTATACGCGTGTAGAATAATGGGCGTATGACTGAACAAACCACGTCCCCCGAGGACACCGAACAGGTGGTCACTACCGGGGCACAGCAAGAGTACGGCGCGGCGCAGATTGATAAATTGGAGGGCTTGGAGGCCGTCCGTAAGCGCCCCGGCATGTACATAGGCGATCCGGATGAGCGCGGCCTGCACCATTGCGTATTTGAGGTGCTCGATAACTCCATTGACGAGCATTTGGCCGGCTATTGCAGCAAGATTATCATTCAGATTCACGAGGGTGGCACCATCTCCGTTATTGACAACGGCCGTGGTATACCGGTGGATATACATCCCAAATTCGGGATTCCGGCGGTAGAACTGGTGCTTACTAATCTGCATGCCGGTGGTAAGTTTGGCCAGGGGGCATATAAATATTCCGGCGGTTTGCACGGTGTGGGTGCTAAGTGTGTTAACGCGCTGTCCGATTTCTTTAAGGCAGAGGTACGCCGCGGCGGCAAGCGCCATGTTATCACTTTCGAGCGCGGCAAAACAACCGAGAAACTGCACGTTGTGGGCACTTGCCCCGAAACGCAGACCGGCACGGCCATTACCTTCCTGCCGGATCCTACCATCTTTACCGACACGGTGGAGTTTAAGTTTGACCTGCTGGGGCGCCGCCTGCGCGAGCTTGCTTTCCTTAACCCCGGCTTGGTGATTGAGTTGGTGGATGAGCGCAGCGGGCAGGAGCGCACGGAAACGTTCTATTATGCAGACGGTATCCGCGAGTTTGTGAAGCAGTTGGGAGAAAATAAGACGCTTATCACCCAAGAGCCCATTGCCATGAGCGGCGTGCGCCACATCGAGGTGGAGTACGACGGCAAAACCATGGAGGACGACGTGATTGTGGACGTGGTGATGCAGTACAACGATAGTGACCGCTACCAAATCCAGTGCTATGCCAACTCCATTTTCAATGCCGATGGCGGCACGCACCTTTCCGGTTTCCGCAGCGCGCTTACCCGCGCGATAAACCAGTATGCCAAGAGCAACAACCTGCTTAAAGATAAAGACCCCAGCCTCAACGGCGACGACGTGCGCGAGGGCTTGGTGGCCGTTATCTCTGTCAAGATGCCTAACCCTCGCTTCTCTTCCCAGACCAAGGATAAGCTGGTTAATACGGAGATTGAAGGTGTGGTAAGCAGCGTGGTGTACGAGGAGCTCAAGGAGTTCTTCGAGGAAAACCCGCAGGTAGCCCGCACTATTATAGACCGCTGCCTCATCGCGTCCCGTGCTCGCGAGGCTGCCCGTAAGGCGCGCGAAAGTGTGCGTAAGAGCGCGATGACCGTTGGTGGCGGCTTGCCCGGTAAGCTGGCAGACTGCTCTTGCCGCGACCCGAAGCTCAGCGAGTTGTTTATTGTGGAGGGTGACTCCGCAGGTGGTTCTGCCAAAATGGGGCGAGACCGCCGTACGCAGGCTATTCTTCCCCTGCGCGGTAAAATCCTCAACGTAGAGAAAGCCCGCCTGGACAAAGCTTTGGGCAGCGAGACTATTCAAAATATTATTACCGCCATTGGCGCCGGTATAGGCGATGGAGAGGGCGAAGGCTCGTTCGACATTAACAAGGTGCGTTACCACAAAATCATCCTTATGGCTGATGCCGACGTGGACGGCTCTCACATTTGCACCCTGTTGCTGACGCTCTTCTGCCGCCACATGCCGCAGTTGGTGCGTGCCGGCTATCTCTACATTGCCCAGCCACCGCTTTATCGCGTTATCCACCGCAAGGTGGAGCAGTATGTGCAGGACGAGGTGTCCCTTAACCGCAAGCTTATTTCCTTAGGAGCGGGAGATGTTACCCTGCGTACACCCGACAAGAGCAAGGAGTTTGACGCAGACTCCCTTATGGCAATTCTGGAGACGCTCATCAACCTGCAAAAATACGAGGGCAGCGTAGCCCAGCACGGCGGTGACTTTAAGGATTTGCTGCGTCATCGTGCAGAGGACGGTGCTTTCCCGCAGTACCTCGTCAAAGTCCGCTGCGGTAATGACGAAGAAGTGCTGTATTTCCGTAATATGGAAGCCCTCTCCGCGTTCTCCGAGGAGAACCGAGACCTCTTCCTCTTTGGCGAGCCTACAGAGGAAGAATTGGCTGCTAACCCGCTGCCGGTGAGAGAAGGGCCCAGCCGCCGTGCCTTGTTGCACGAGCTGCACGAGGCCAAGGCCATTACCCGCGTTCTTACCCGTTTGGAAGAGTTGGGTATTGAGCCGGCGCGCCTTCTCTCCGACGATGCCCCGGTGTACGAGCTTGTGGAAAATGCACGCAACACCGTCACCCCCGTGTATTTTGTGGGAGATATCCTTGCCAAAGTGCTCGAAATAGGCGGTCGCAGCGTAACCATCACCCGATTCAAAGGTCTTGGTGAAATGGACGCTAAGGATTTGTATGCCACTACCATGGACCCCGAGAAGCGAGAATTGCTCCGCGTGCGTTTGGACGACGACAACGCCGTGCAGGCTGATAAGATGTTCACCATCCTGATGGGCGACCTTGTGGAGCCCCGCCGCCGCTTTATCGAAGACAACGCCCTCAACGTACGCAACCTGGACGTGTAACCCCTAACCGCTTTTTTCTGAATTATGAGTGAAACAAGAATTCGCCCGGTAGACGTAGCAGAAGAGGTCTCCCGCAGCTTCCTGGACTACTCCATGTCCGTTATCATCTCCCGTGCTTTGCCCGATGCGAGAGACGGTCTCAAACCCTCTCAGCGCCGCGTATTGTACGCCATGCACGAGCTCGGCCTTGTACCCTCCAAGGGTACCATCAAGTGCGGTAAGATTGTGGGCGACACCATCGGTAACTATCACCCGCACGGCGACCAATCCGCCTATGGTACCCTTGTTACCATGGCGCAGCCGTGGAATATGAGAGACATCCTCATCCAAGGCCAAGGTAACTTTGGTACGCCCGAGGGCGACCCACCCGCCGCCATGCGTTATACCGAGGCTAAGCTCAGCCACTTGGGTGTGGCTCTCATGGATGATTTGGATAAGGATACCGTAGACTTTCAGCCTAACTACGATAACCGCCTTACAGAGCCTGTGGTGTTCCCCTCCGCATTCCCCAACCTGTTGGTAAACGGTGGCACAGGTATTGCCGTAGGTATGGCCACCAATATGGCTCCGCACAACCTTGGTGAAGTGGTGGACGGCATTTGTGCTTATATCGACAATCCCCTCATCACCTCCGAGGCACTGCGGGCTTATATCAAGGGCCCGGATTTCCCCACCGGCGGCTACATCCTCGGTTACAAGGGGATTGACAACTACTTCCGTACCGGCAAAGGCAGTGTGCGGATGCGTGGTAAGATGGAGGTGGTTACCAACGAGAACGGCAGGGAGTTTATCCATATTTCCGATGTTCCCTACGGTGTGAACCGCGCCGTGCTGCAAGAGCGCATTGCCGAGCTGGTGCGTGATAAAGTGATTACAGACATTGCCGGAATGCGCGACCTGACGGATTATGTGGAAATTGAGCTGAAGCGAGATGCCCGTCCGCAGGTGGTCATTAACCAGCTCTACAAGCTCACCAGTTTGGATACATCCTTCTCCGTCAACATGTTGGCCATTCACGAGGGGCGCCCGAAGGTGCTCACCATGAAGGATGCCATCAACTTCTACGTTGAGCACCGCCGAGAGGTTGTGGTGCGCCGCACCAAGTTCCTGTTACGCAAAGCGGAGGATCGCGCCGAGGTGTTGGAGGCTTACCTTATCGCCCTGGCTAATTTGGATGAGTTCATTCGCATCATCCGCGAGTCGCGCAACAGAGAGGAAGCCCGCAACAAGCTTATGGCATTCAGCTTCCCGGTAGAGCTGGCACGCGGTTTGGGTATCCTTATACATAGCCAGCCGTCGGTGCAGGGAGACGCATACATCTTTACAGAGCGCCAAGTTAACGCTATTCTTGATTTGCGTCTCTACCAACTTACCGCGTTGGAGAATGATAAAATCTCTGACGAGTATAAGAAGCTGCTGGAGCTCATCGAAGACTACCTGGATATTCTTGCCAACGAGGCTCGCGTGCTGGGTATTGTGAAGGACGAGCTGCGTGCCATCAAGGAGAAATACGCCACGCCGCGTATGACCCACATCATCCCGTTTGAGGGAGATATGGCTATCGAGGACCTCATCCCCAACGACTCCATGATTGTGACCATCACGCACAGCGGTTATATCAAGCGCACCAACTCCGACGAGTACCGCTTGCAGGCTCGTGGCGGTAAAGGCGTCAAAGCAGCTACCACGAAGAGCAAGAAAGACGTCAACGACTATGTGGAGCATCTTTTTGCTGCGCAGAATCATGACTATATCATGTTCTTCACCAATACCGGGCGAGTGTATGTGGAGCGTGTGTATGAGATAGACGAAGCTGCCCGCAGTGCCCAAGGCCGTTCCATCAAAAACCTGTTGGATATGCAGGCAGAGGAGCGCATAGCCGCCATTCTGCGCTTGGAGCGCAAAGTGAGCGAGGATGGCAAGGATATTACCTTTGCAGAGGGCTCCGGCAACGTGGTACTGGCAACCAAGGACGGCACGGTAAAGAAAACCTCCCTCCACGACTTCGCCAACTACCGCAAGGCAGGTATTATTGCCATTAATTTGGAGGAGGGCAACTCCCTTGTCAACGCTGTGCTTACCACCGGCGAGCAACACGTCATCATCGTCACCCACAATGGTATGAGCATTCGCTTTGATGAAGCGCAAATGCGTGCCCAAGGCCGTAATACCATCGGCGTGCGCGGAATTAAACTGAGAGAGGGCGACTATGTGGTGGCCATGGCCGTTGTGCCCGAGGGAGAATCTGCCGTGGCTCCCGAACCCGCAGCAGATGCACCGGAGACCGAAGCCCTTGCAGAAGCCGATGATGCTGCTGTAATTGCGGAGGGTGCTGCCGCTGCCGCTCACTCCCTCCTCGTTGTCTCGGAAAACGGCCTTGGCAAGCGCACTCTTTTTGCGGAGTATCGGCCGCAATCCCGCGCCGGCATTGGTATTAAGACCATGAACTGTACGGAGAAAACGGGTCTTGTGGTATCTGCCACCACGGTTACGGATGCCGACGAGCTCATGATTATGACCTCCGGCGGGCAATCCGTGCGTATGAAGGTGAACACCATCCGCACGACCGGTCGTGCTACTCAGGGCGTTAAACTCATTACCCTTAACGATAAGGAGTCTATCCAGGAAATCACCCTCGTTATCCCCGATGATGAGGATGATGATGAACCGATTGCAGACGATGCCGAAGCCGATGCCGTACCCCCGGCAGAAGCCGATGCCGTAGAGGAATAAAGATTCCCGCATCTTGGTTTAACCAAACACTCTCCCACCCCTTAGTAGGTGAGAGAGTGTTTGCTTTTTCGCGTTCCCGGAAACCGGGTGGCATGCCGAGCAGGGCTGCGCAAATGTTATTGCCCGCCGGCGCGGCCAATGATGCCGGCAATATCCTCATACCCGGCATTGTGCGCGATTTGGATGGCGGTTTCTCCTTTGCGGTTCTTGATGTTGGGGGAGGCGTTGGCATCTAACAACAGGCAAACAATTTCTGTGGCACCGTTGGCGGTGGCCAGCATCAGGGCGGTGTCTCCGGCTTGGTTTTGCATGTTGACGTTGGCTCCGTTGTTAACAAGGAGAGCCACAACTTGGATTTGGTTGGCTGCGGCTGCCAGCATCAGGGCGGTGTTTCCTTGTTTATCTATGGCGTTGATGCTGATCCCGTTTACCAGAAGCGCGCGCAGGTGCGAGCCGTTTTTGCAGGCTGCTTTGTAGATGCGTTGGGTTTGCGTGGTGTAGTTATCACCCTCTGCTGCGGCTAAGGGTATAATGACGGCGGCCGCCAAGGCAATGCCGATGATGTTGTAGATAAGGATAGTTTTCATATGTTGTATCCGGTGGGCGTGTTGGTGCTGCGGTGCACCGGTTCACGTTTGCCGGATTATATATACCTGCCGCCGCCGAATGTCAATTCTAACTCTCAAATTGTTAGAGTGTGTCAATAAAAAAGCCCGGCGTCTTGCCGGGCTTTGCAGGGGGGGGAAGCGTGCGGGGGCTGCTTAGCGTGCTCCGGCTGCGCGGAGTGCGTCTGCCACGTCGCGGTGGCGCTCGTCGATAGCTTTATCCAGAGCGGTTTCGCCATCTTCATCTCGGGCGTTGATGTTGGCCCCGGCATCCAGCAAGATGCGCACCGCCTCCAGGTTGCCTTCGTCTGCGGCAATCATCAGGGCGGTCTCCCCGTCTTCATCTGCTCGGTTTACATCTGCCCCGTTAGCCACCAGTACGCGTAAGGTGTCGGCTCGGCGCTCGTCTGCGGCTTCCATCAGGGCGGTTTCTCCGTCGTCGTCCGTTGCATCGATGCTTACCCCGCGTGCCAGAACCGCCTTAAGAGCGGCATCTCCGCTACGGGCTGCTCTTAATACTTCCCTTTTCGGGTGGTTATACGGTTCATCTGCACTGACGCTGGGTAATACGATGCCCCCGGCAAGTACGGCTCCGATGATGCTGCCTGTGAGTAGTTTTTTCATGCTTGGTTGCTCCTTTCGGTTGTTGTTTGCAATAAATATACCAACTTGGTAGGAATTGTCAATGCAAAATGCCAATATCTGTTATAATTTTTCCTATAAGTGGCATGGAAAGGTGTTATTTTTGATAAATCAGGGAGAATGGTGGGGCAAGTGCGGCGGGACGGAAGTCAATAAAGGCAGTAGCGGGGTCTACATGGGCAGGTACAACGTAAAGTCGGCTGCCGGGGAGCAGGCAATCTCCGTGTGTAGAGCTCCAGCGGCGTGTATGAGGCTCAAAGAACCAAGAGCCGCGCCCCAAATCCTCTAAAAGCTCTGCACTAACAAAGCCCGAAACCCGCAGTTGCGGCACCTCCACGCTCAGTCCCTGCATGTAAGCGTCTTTAATGCAGGCTTGCCAAGAGCGTGGTGTAGCAGCTTGTGCTTCATCCATCAAAAATTGCAGCAACTTTGCTTGCGTGGCTTCGTGTTCTGCCGCAGCGGATGCACGCTCTGTCTCCGATATATGCTCTGCGATGGCAGGGAGCGCAGCCATGGAGGGCAGGTGGGTGCGGGCATTTTTGCCGAAAACGAGTCGGGCAAAGCCTCTGTGTACCACTAAATCCGCATAGCGGCGTATAGGGCTGGTAAAGTGGCAATACAGCGTTTTGGCTAAGCCGTAATGCCCGGTGCATTTGGCAGAGTATTTAGCGCGCATCATGGCGCGCAGTAAATGCGCCATGAGCAGCTCTTTGTCGGCATGCTGCTGAATTTGCTCTACCACATGTACTAATTCCGCGCGAGAGCTTAGCGTGCCTGCGGCAATGCCGTAGCTGCGCGCCAGCAGAGCAAAGGAATGCAATTTTTCGGCATCCGGTTCTTCGTGGATGCGGTAGAGCGTGGGGATAAGCGCATCTGTGAGAGCCTTGGCAACGCATTCGTTAGCGGCCAGCATAAACTCCTCTATCAGTTGGTGGGCGGCATCATTGTGTTCTGTGGTAACATCGGTAACGCGCCCGGTATCGTCCGTAATCAGTTTCAACTCTGCGGATTCTAACTCAAGAGCCCCTTGTTTAAGCCTATTGCGGCGTAAGAGCTGCGCGAGTTGGTGGGCGGTGCGGATAGCGGCATCCACAGCGGCTTTGCCGGTGGAAGTATTGTGCTCTATCAGAGCCAACACCTGCTCGTATTTGAGCCGAGCGCAAGAGCGAATGACGGCATGGCGAAACTCTGTGCGGTAAATCTTGCCCTGCTTATTAATTTGCATGAGGCATAGTTTGGTGAGCCTCTCCTCGCCTTCTTTCAGCGAGCAAAGGTCATCGCACAGCCGTGGTGGCAGCATGGGGATAACGCAATCCGGTAGGTAGGTGGAGTTGCCCCGGCGGTAGGCCTCTTGGTCCAGTGCACTGCCGGGGTGTACATAGTGCGCAACATCTGCTATATGCACCGCTAACTCCCAACCATTGTCGTGGGCCTGTATGCATATGGCATCGTCAAAGTCCTTTGCTGTTGCGGGGTCGATGGTAAACACCGTGTCTGCTCTCCGGTCGTCTCGCTGCGCATAGTCTGCCGGCGTAAGAGTAGCGGGCAGCGCGTCTGCCTCTTGCAGCGCAGCCTGCGAAAACTCGGTGCGGATGCCGTGCCGGTGCAGGGCGGCCAAGGTATCCGTATTCCCCTCTCCGGGGTACCCCAGTACAGTGGTGATGCGCCCCTCTGCCTCCATTTTGCCGATGGGATACCGGGTTGCCTTGACGCATACCACCATGCCTATGGCAACAGGTGCCGGTGGTGCTGCAAGGAGCTTAATTTGCTGAGGGGCTGTTATGCCGTCTCCGGAGACATAACCGAATCTGCCGCCGGGCCGATAGGTGCCAACCCATACCGTGCGGGCTCGCTCTAATATCTCTTCCACCCGAGCTTCGGGGGGGAAGATTGGGGCTGCTGTTGCCGCACGGTGCGTTTGCCTGCGCGCCTGTTTTTTGGGCGGAAGCTTAATGCTTACTCTCACGGTATCCCCATGCATGGCACCGCCGTGCCGTTGGGGGGCAATGGGTAATTCTGTTATCGGAGCCGCTGTGGGCTGCCACATGTGTTGCAGCTGCTCGGCCGATGCGGCATCCGGCAAAAAAAGCAACTTGCCGTTGCGCAGGTGCCGCACAGTGCCGGTGAACGCGGTGGTGCTTTTGGGGGCTATGATATACCGGGCTTGTTTGAGGCGCAAAATTTTGCCCTCTTGCTCCCACTCTTTCAAAAGGGCGCGCAGGGCAGGGCGTTCTTTGGCAGATACGCCCATGCCGCGCGCAATGGCAGATGCGTCTTGGGCTTCATACCGCGCGTGGTTTAGGTACGAAGCCAGCCGCGCTTCCAGAGGGAGATGCTGCGATTCTGCCTGCGTCATATTCACCCCCTGCGGTTTTTATAGTGAGTCCGCTGCAGCTTGGGTGAATACGTTGAAGTACGAGCGCGCCTCCATTTTGTCTTTGATGGTGCCGTTGCCAATCTGGTCGTATCCGCTGAAACGCACAATTGTTGCCAGGTTTTTAGCCCATTCTTTGAGGTTGGCATCGGCATTGCCGGTTTCTCTATAGGCCTCTTTTCGGTACAGGCGTACTGTCTTGCGGTTGGAATCTTTGAACGCTAACAATAATTGCCCGCTCTTAGCATCTCGGATGGTGCCTTCTATGACGATATCTCCATCGGCAATAATGCCTAATAATTTAGAGGCTCCGGGTATCCCTGCTGTTAAGCCGCCAATGGCAGATACCGCCTTGAGGGACGGGTTTTGCGGCTCAAACCTGACGAGAGCCGTTTGGATGCATACATCTGCCTCTGCCGGGTTGGTGGTGAGTTTCCAATTGACGCGGTTGGCGCGATTAAGCTCTTTGAGCTGCACGGCAAACTCCTGCACCATATAATCCTGCATCTGTACAACCATTACTTGAGCGGTTTTGGGGTGTTTTTTGCTTACCTTAGAGATGTTCATGGGGTGTATGTATATTTTGCCGCTCTTTTGGTGAGCATACGGGTTGCCTTTGCCCCAGGACCACCCGCCATCTACCAATACTTTCGGGTTGTGCTGCAGCTCTACATTATACAGCCCGCTCTCCGACTCTAAATGGTGCTGGCAAGAGACTATTGCTAAACTACATAACGCCGGTATGGTGAACAAGATTTTCTTCATATGCCATTCCTTCTACCAAAAAAATCTCATAAATGCAATGATTTTCTGAAGTTTTTTGTGATTTAGCTTGACTTTTCTTAACAAAAATGGCATTCTCTGCCTCCACCTTTGCCTTGTGGCGAGGGTGAGACAAGCCCGGCGGGTGACAATTTACGCGCACCGACGTCGGAAGAACTCAAACAAAACTCAATTTCATCCATCATATCATCATTATGACGACTCTTACACTCAACGTCACCAAGCGTGAGGTTCGCGGTACCGGTAAACTCAATGCTCTTCGCGCTCAGGGCTATGTTCCCGGCGTGGTATACGGCCCGGCTGTAGAGGGCAATATCAACATTCAGGCCAAGGTGTCTGATGTGCGCGCTTTCCTCAACGCTGCGGACTCCGACAGCGTGCTGGTAAAACTTAATCTCGATGGTACCGAGATGCTTGCCATGGTTAAGGATGTGCAGCGTTGCTTCCTTACCGATGCTACCACGCACCTCGATTTCGAGGCTGTAACGCCCGATACGGTTGTGAAGACCAAGGTTGCTGTAAAGCTTACCGGTACACCTGCAGGCGTGGGTATGGGTGGTGTTGTACACCAAATCGTTCACGAGATTCCGGTGAAGTGCGCCGTTAAGGACATCCCCTGCTGCATCTCCGGCGATATTACCGCTGTGAAGATGGGCGAGTCTTTCCGCCTCGGCCAAGTAGAGCTTCCTGCCAATGTAACTACCCCCTTCAATGGCACGGTGGTTCTTGCTTCCGTTGTGAAGCCCTAAGCACCCGATTTTTGCAATCAATTATTTACCAACCCTTTTTGTGTGCTACACAAAAAGGGTTGGTTGCTTTGTGTTGACATTGCTTTGCGGGGCGCGGTATGATGCGTGGCGTATGACTACTCTTAAATTATCCGTGTTGGTTTTGGTAGGCTTTGCTTGTGCCGGTTGTAGATCTTCCGTATCTGCCGGGGCGAACGAGCAACTGGATTTGGTGTACGACCCCCAAAGCCCCGTGCTCCATTTGTGATGGTAGCGCCCGCCCCAAGCCCGATGCAGGGTAAGGCGCGTTAGCACTGCATGCCATGCACCGCAACTGCTGCGGCGGATTAGCGTATGTTATTGTACCGCCATGGTTTGTAACCAAGCTTGCGCAGTGTTTCCACTCGCACATGGTAACGGTAGCATTTCCAGTGGGGGTTGCCGCCTGCCTCAATAGCGTAAAGGGCGGTATGTGCGGCATTGGCCCAGCCCTCAAACAATATGACGTGTACCCCCGGCAAAAGCGCAATGTCGCCGGGTTTTAAGTCGTCAAAGCTCGGTAATTGCGTGCAGAGTGCCCCGAGTTGGCGTGTGGAATACGGCCGGGGTAAGCGCCAACAGCGAGATACAAACCCGGAGCAGTCCACCCCGGCCGCATATTCGCTCACGGCATCGTCTCCCCCCGCAATTTTTGCTTCCGACGCATAATCCCCGGCATATACCACCGGGTCTTGTTCTAAGCGTTGCAGAAATTGCACCGGTGTGTCGAAACCACCCCATTTGTACGGCATACCCACGTTGGGGCCTATTTGCCACCACATGGCGGGGCCCAAGGTGTTTTGAGCTGCGGCATCCGGGGTGTCTACCCATTGTCCGTTGGGGTCTTTACCGTGCAGGCTGTGGCGTTGTTGGGCATTCCATTTCAGGGAGATATACTTGCGCGCGGTCAGCAGCACCTCTTGCCGTGTTACGCTTGTTGCAGGTGGCGGTATTTCTACGGAGTCCGCAACCTGCCACGGCTGTTGCATGCAGCACGAGCAGAGCCCAACCGAAACCGCTGCCGCCGAGAGAAGAATGCGCGTTTTCATATTAGCCTCGGAACTTCGCTTTACCGTGTTGCCAAACGGCAAACACCAGCCCTATTACATTCGGAATCCACAGTACAATATAGGGCGTGATGCCGCCGGATTTGCGCGAGGTTTCGCAGAATACCAATGCCACAAAGTACAGAGCCGCCACTAAAATGCCCATGGCAAATCCCGTGGATGTATCGCGGCGGCGTGCCGTGATGGCCAGCGGTACACCGATGAGCGAGAAGACGATGCAGGCACAGGCAAACGAGGCCCGCTGTATCCCCTCTGTGCGGAAGGCGCGCTCCGTCTTTTTATTCATCGTGTTGTGGTAGAACTTGCTGTCGCTTGCGGCGGCTGCCCACAGGTTAGAGGCGCAAGGGTAGGGGGCTTGTTGGGAGGCCGCTTTGCTGAATTTGTCGAGTGCTGCGGGGTTGGTATGTTTCACAGCGTCCCAATGCTCCAGCTCTTCGGCAATTTCGGCATTGGTAAAGCGGTTGGGCTTCATCTTGCGGTGCGTGCGGATGGGCACCTGAATCTCCAACGGCAATTCTTCAATGCTTAAGGGGTTGGTTACTTTGCCGTCTTTTTCCTTTTGTTCTATGAGGATATTGTGGAAGGTTAACTCTAAAATACGGGTTTTGACATCAAAGTCTCCAATGGTGGCAGACTCTGCATGTGCTGCGGAAAAACCACCCATGCCCAATGCCGTTGTGCGAGAGTCCCCACCTTTGGGCAGCGGGTAAATGTGCACGCCTATCAGTTTTTCGTCCGTCTTGCTGTCGGTGTAGAGCTGGATGCCGTCCAGCTTGGTGGCCCCGGTACCGGCACTGATAAGGTTTTTGGGGTTATCCATGGCGGCTTGCATCACCAAATCGCTCATGGCATTTTTGCCTTTCGGGGCCACCTCTATATTAATGTAGTAGCAGAGCGCGGATAACACAATACCCATGCCGATGGCGGGTGCGCTCAATCGCCACAGGCTCAACCCGGCCATGCGCATAGAGGTAAGCTCGTTATCTGCCGCTAAGCGCCCGTATACTAAAAGTACCGCCGTCAGGAACCCCCATGGCACTGTAAAGGTGAGAGAGAAGGGGATTACCTGCAAAATGAAGTCGATAACGATGGTGGGC
>SUVM01000030.1 GCA_015062015.1 Akkermansiaceae bacterium
CGAACGCCTATGTGCAGGACCCGCCCTATGCCGTGAATCAGGATTATGAGGCCATAGCCTTTGTCTGCAAAATGGGCACCAACCCGCAAGGGCGCAAAGTAGCGGGGGTGATTATTCCGCTTAACGATTTGGCGGGCTTAAAGAACCGCAAAGGCGGCGAGCTGGGCTTGGATGTACTGCTGCAAACCCAAGACGGAACGCGCTTCCGTTGGCGCATCCCGTTCGACCTCGCCACCTGCACCGACGGCATGCCGATAGATACCGGAAAACCCGAATTCCACGCAGGCTATTAAACATGCCCTGCCCCACCACCCACCGGAACAACGTATGCAAGAGGCACCCAAAACACTGGCGGTAGACTTTGGCGGCACCGGCATTAAAATTGCCGTAACACAGGGGGAACGCATCCTTTGCAAAGCCCCTACACTGCCCACTGCCGCCTACCGCAGCCCGGAGGAAATTATGGCGGCTATGTGCCGCAGCATGCAAGAGCTGCTGCGGCAACACCCGCAAGCCGTGGCCGTTGGTTTGGGCATGCCCGGATGGGTGGATTTTTACCGGGGAGTACTCTACCAACTCACCAACGTGCCGGTGTGGAACCACGAGGTACCGGTAAGAGAACGCATAGGCGATGCTTTGGGGCTACCCGTTGTGTTGGATAACGATGCCAACTGCATGGGCTATGCAGAGTGGAAATTGGGGGCGGGCAAAGGGCTGCAAAACCTGGCTTGCCTTACCTTGGGTACCGGGTTAGGCGGCTGCCTGATTATCCATAACCGTATACTGAGGGCAAAAACCGTGTCTTGTGCAGAGCTGGGGCAAACCAGCATTGACTATGCGGGGCGCACCGGCCCTTTTGGTAACAAAGGAGCCATAGAAGAGTACATAGGCAACAACGAGTTTGCCGCAGATGCCGCGCAAACCTATGCTGCCCAAGGGATAAAACGCACCGTGCAAGATTGCGCACCACATATTTTGGAAGCCGCAGCACGCGCCGGAGACCCCATAGCAAAACACATGTTCTGCAGTTTTGCGCAAAAACTGGCCACCCTCGTCACAAACCTCATGTATACCTTTGCGCCGGAGGCCATCGTCATAGGCGGGGGCGTAGCCAAGGCCGGCGACTTGCTGTTTGAGCCCCTGCAAGAGCAACTGAAACAACAACTGTTTAAGGTACACTACGAAGCACTTTGCATCAAACCCGCCTATTTCGGCGCAGATGCCGGCCTAATCGGGGCTGGATTAATGGCGGCAGACTACCATAACGGCTCTTTAAGTTGAGCAAGGCAAATCCGTACAATTTCATTTTGAACAAACAGCCCCCCGGCTGTGTACTACCTCATAACAAGCACATGAACACACAAATGCCTACCTCTGCCCCCATTAACGCAGTACCACAGCCTGCGCCAAGCTGCCAAATGCTCCCCCCCGTGCCCACGCCGGAGCAAGCCGCCCTGATGCGTAAAACCGCCATTCGCACAGAAGACCCCACATGGTGGCGCACCGGGACGATACCGTTTATTGTATTACTTCTGGCTGCCGCAGCGGGGGATTTGTACATACCGCACGAGGGTATTTTGGGCATAGGCGCAGGGCTGGCAGGTTTGCTGTTGGCAGCAGCTATCATATTGCTGCGCAAAGACCTGAGCAGAGGGGAAATCTTTTTCATCACAGGCTTAAGCAGCATTAACTGCATCGCCCTGCTGGTAAGCGGCAACACGCTTAATTACATACTGGGGCTCGTGTTACCGCTTTTGCTGCTCGGCACGCCTTCCTCTCTTGCGCCGCAACCCGATAACAACGTAAAATACCGGGGGTGGCTCGGCTACTGGATGGCTCGCCGAGAACAAGTCAGCGAAAAAAAGAACCGCTTTTTGCGCCGTGTCATGCCCGGGGTTATCAGTCTGCTGGCCGGCATTGTCCTCTTCCTCTTATTCCTTACCATCTTTGCCAAAGGCAACCCCGTAGTACAGCAGTGTTGGACGTGGCTTGTAACCCAATGGAACGAACTGGTAGCGTTTCTGAACATCAGTTGGGATTTTTGGGTACATGTGCTCTGCTGGGGGTTGGGTATCTGCGTGTTTTCTCTATACGCGTTACGCCGCACTTATCTTCAAAAAACGCAGCCCACCGTACTGCCGCCCGCAGCCGGCAAGTCGATTCTGCCCATGTTACCTACCTTTTCGCTGTTGGGTATTAACGCGGCTTTCCTGATTGCCACCTCTACGGATATTGCCTTTTTGTGGTTCAATAACATACCGGAGGGAATCTCCCAAACGCAATACCTGCACAACGGGGCGGACTCCATCACCTGGGCATCTGTATTGGCGGCCGGCATTCTTATCATTCTCTTTCGGCACAATGGGCAGGCGCGCCGCTCTGTTACCGCCAAAGTGGCCGGCTATCTGCTGGTACTGCAAACCTTTTTGCTGGCTGCCAGCGTGTACCTGCGTTTGTACCACCAAATAACCGACTACGGATTTACGATTCGCCGTGTACTTGCTGCAGAGTTTATGCTGTTGGGGTTGGCCGGGCTTGTGGTACTGGTTATTTACATGATAGACGGCGGCCGCTTTTACCGATATGCCAAGGTATGTTTCGGCAGCATGCTGCTACTGCTGATAGCCGGTGGCATTATGTCTCCGGCCCGCTTGGCCGCCACGCTTAATTTACGCTATATGGAGAGCCACCCGCATTGGAAGTTTCATGCGTCGGACTACAACATCGGCCGTTTTGACGAGGTGGCCAACCTCCGGTTTGCAGAAAAGGTGTTCCGCCAACACCCCACCACAAGCATGGCCCAACGCCTGCGCCTTGCAGCACTTAAAGTGGTGGCAGAAAACTCAAACCGCAGTTGGACCGGCTTTAACCTCCGGCTCGAGCAGGATTTGCCCACAGCCATGCGCATTTTAGGAGACCCGGAAATAGAAGCCATGGCAGAGGCGCCGGAATACGATTACTGCGTCGTCCGACAATAAGTACAAAGACCCCAAGTATATAAAGTATCAGGGGCGGGGGGTGCCGTAGAGCTGCTCTACCAAGGTGGCAGCCGTGCGCACGCAATCTTGGCAGGCAACGCGTGCAGCACCGCCTTTAAGCTCTCTGCAGGTGCAGGCGCCATGGGCGGCATAAAAGGCAGCTTTTACCGCCTCTGCCTTGTCACCCGCAAGCACAATGGCCGCATATAAAGCGCCGCAAGTACCCTCCGGGGCTTTGCCGCCGCCGCATGTTTTCATGGATTCCACTAAATCCTCCCTACCAAAAGCGGCACAAACCGTTTGGGCACAATTATACATATACGGCGGCTCGCGGAACATGGAAAGGGCTTTTTGTGCAGCATTCATACGCGCCGGATTATACAAAAAAGAGCCTCATGTGTCAATGCCGTATTTTTTCTTCTCCCGCAGCGCAAGAGAAAGCTGAATGGCATTGGCAATGTTGTGGAAAAACACATAAAAAGCAGGGCCCACATAGGCCAAGGGAGACGCATAGGGCTGCCCGGCAATATAGAGAGTCAGAATCGTGTTCTTTTGCCCGAGCGCCTGAGAGCATTCTCGCTTCAGCCGGGGGTACCCCAACCAATACCCACCCACAAAACCAATGGCACAAATTAACAGGGCCCCGGCGGCAATAGGCCAGAGGTCTCTCAGGCTGCAATGCATTTGCACCAATCTGTGAGTACCGGCGGCAGATACAATGGTGAGGTTGATAATCCAAATAGCCAAGGACCAGTCCCGCAGCTTAGGTGCCCATAATTTACAGGGCGGGTAACTGATGCGCAGCAATACCGAGATGAGGGCCGGTGCCCCCAACGCCAGCATCAACTGCTGCAACACCACCAACAAAAAATCTACATAACCCACGCCCGGGGCATCTACCACCAAGGGCAATAAAAAGGGCGTAACAACACCAAACACCGCTTGGCTCAGCACCATTGCGGTGGTAATAAAGGCCGTATTGCCTTTAAGCAAATTCACAATCACCGGCGCGGCAGATGCCACCGGGGCGGCAGCGCAGTAAAACAGAGATTCGGCCAACACGCGGTTACCCATCAACGCAGCACAGCCCCAAAACACAAAAGCCATAAGTTGCAGCACCAGCAACAACACCAAGTGCATCCAAGTGGGTTTGAGTTGCTTGGTATCCAGCCCGATAAAGGTGATGCAAAGCATTACCGTAATACCCACCGGCAGCCATGCCGCCAAAGGTGCCAGCTCGGCATGCAGCAGCCCGCCTACCAAAAAGGCAAGCACCATACAAATGCTGCGCAAATGGTGTTTCATATGGGGCTAACAGCGCGGAATCAGGCTGTCTTTTTATCGGGCTCTGCCGTGGCAGCACGTTTTTCCACCAAGCGCTCTGTGGCATCGGTTTCCCGGGGTTTGGGGTAAGCAATGCGGTTGTGGTTCATGGTGCGCAATGTGGTAAAGAAGGATTCTTTCATTTTGGCAATATCGCCCAGCGTTAAGCCGCTATTCTGCAAATGGCCATCCAAGATACGCCCTTTGAAGATGCCGTCTATCATGCTGCGGATGTCTGCCTCGGTGGGGTGATGCAGGGAGCGCGTGGCGCTTTCCACCGCATCGGCCATGCTGACGATGCCCGACTCCCTGCACTGCGGAATCGGCCCCGCGTAAGTAAAGATGGACTTATCCACCTCATCGGGGCAAGAATCCGACAAACCTTCGTCAAAGCGGCGTTTGGCTTCGTCGTAAGTATCCTGCGCCTTACGCAAGAAGAAATAAGCGGTTGTTACACCGTGGTGCTCGCGTATGGCTTCAATAATTTTGTGGTTCAGGCGGTATTCTCTGGCCAGCTCCACGCCGGCTAATACATGCCCGGTGATAATGCGGGCGCTGCCCTCCGGGGTAAGCTCTGCATGCGGGGAGAGGCTTTGGTCCGCAATATTTTCAGAGAAATACTGGGGGTTATTGAGTTTGCCGATATCGTGGTATAAGCCGCACACGCCGGCGCGGGTTACATCCGCCCCAACGGCCTCTGCCGCGCTCTCTGCCAAACGTTGCACGCAAAGGCTGTGGTGAAAGGTGCCCGGGGCAGTCATCTGCAATTTTTTGAGCAAAGGGTGGTTCATATCCGCCCACTCTAACCAGGTAATGTGGGTCGACACGCGGAAGATGCTCTCGAGCATGGGCATAACACCATTAACAATAACACCCAAGAGGAAATTGACACCAAATGTCACCAAAGCTGCCAAAAACAGGTTGAACGATACCCCCCCGCCGGATATATTGGCGTGCAAGCTCCGGGAGTGCAAACAAATAAGCAATACCGCGCATATATACACCACAGCCCCCAGCTTAAACCCGGCATACAATAATTGCTGGCGCTTTTGCAAATGCCCGCATATACCGGCAGATAATACCCCGGTCAGCAAACTCAGCACAATGTAATCTGCCACAAAGGGTAACGAAAAATCTACCGGGAACAACACCGCCCCGTACATCGTGCAACTTAAAGCCACAAATACACCCGTAGAGCGGTTGATGAGCACGGCAGACACCGCCGGGGCAAGCATATACGGCAAAGCCAGCAACACAAGCTCCTTCATATCGGGGAACGATTTGATCCAAAATGATATGACGGCATGAGAAAGGAACATCTGTGCCAATATAGTCAACACGCACAATAAGGCCGTGCGGAAGGTAAGTCCCCCCTGCCGACGCCCGAATATGTAAAACACATACAACGATAAGGAGCTTAATATCACCCACAAAATGCGGTATATGCTCAGGCTCGAATCGTCGGGCACGCTGTACACCAGCACAGACAATGCCGTTACCCCGCCCAGGGAGAGCAATAAATGGTGCAACTGGGACCGCTGCATGGCTTTATCGGCAGCGGTATCAGCCGCCTTGCGGCGGAATCTCTTAAAAATGGCATCAAACATATCTATCGTCTCGGTCATTATAGCACAGTCCGGCGGCTTGTCAAATCATGTTTTCTGTTCTCGCCGGCGGAAGGGCATGATGCCATGGCTCGGGGCATGGGCGGTACCCCCCACCCCACACACGGATGTGCCGGGTTTTACCTGCAAGGCTTAAGTTCCGTTGCGCCGTCTGCATGCAGGCACAGCACATAGCGGGAGCCCCCGCTGTTGATGTAGCGTTTTTCGTAGCAGGCGGACGGCGCCCCGGCGGCATCCCGAAACAGCTCGCGATGCGGGGCACCTGCGGCATCGTACATACAAACGCGCTCTGCGTACCCGAGCGCGGGCTCCACGCACGGCTTGCCGTTTGCCGTGGTATAGCGCTCCCACGCCACGCGCCCCGCCTCATCCCGTTGTACTTGGTGCTCTGCCCAAGTGGGGGTGGATTGCAGGGGCTTGCCCTGTGTATCGAACCGCCGCGTGGAGACAGACTTGCCATCTGCAGTATGCTCTGCAATAACAGAGGCCGCGCACTGCTCGGGATGCAGCACCGGCTCACCATGTGCGGATTTCCATTCCGTGTGGGTAAAACTGCCGCTTTCATCCGCATAGTGATGTTCGGTGGCAATGCCGTTTTTATTATCTGCCACCCGCCCCTGCACCGTATTGATACGTTGGGAGGCACCCTGTGCATCATCGTAGCGGTAGAGCACCACACTTTCCCCCCGCGCATTGATTACGGGGGTGCCTGCGCCATCTGCATACTGAATGCGCGTGGGGCGATTTTGGGCATCGTAGCTGAGGGTTTTCACGGCATAGCCGGGCATGGGCGGCACAACGGCTTCCCCCTGCGCATTTTGGGTAACAGCTCGGATTAAGCGGCCGGCGGCATCGTACTGAAACTCGCGCGCGGCTACCCCATGAGCATCCGGCGCAGGTTGCCCCGCCGCATCCGTGTTTTGCTTGCGGACGATACGCCCGGCGGCATCTCTTGTAATGAGTTGAGATGCCACACGGCTACCCGGTAACAGCGCCGGGTTGCCGGCAGCATCTAATGAGCGCACGGCCACCACAGAGCCATCGCGTGCATACTCAAAGCAAATGCAAGGGGTAGAGGGTGCAGTATCTGCCACAATTTCGCCCAACCCCACCGGGTCTTCGGGGCCGGCTGTATTAAGCAAGCCCGTATAGTAACGCAGCAAGCGCTCGTTGCGAAACGCTATCCCCGGGCGTGCCACAAACTGATGATACACCCCCATACCCAACACGCCTAACAACAAAGACAAAAATGCCAATGTGCCGGAATACCGCCATAAATACCCCAAAAAATGCCGCAACGCACGCATAACACTTTCCCAACGAGCTCTCATACACCATTATATATGCAGCACAGCGCGGCGCGGTTCAATAGCGGATAGCACACCCACCCCGCAACTGAGACAGTGCATGCACGGTTTACTCCACGCGTGACAAATAGAAAAAACTGTGATTATATTCTACCCGGCAAGAGTGCAGACGGTTGTGCTAATTCCCCCCCCCAAAAAAAACACGCACCGGGAACCGCAACGCACGCGCACCACACGGCCGGACCCCACATGGGCAATCTACCAGCAGCCGATTTGCCGACAACCCTCTAAACATACAACACACAATACTAACAATCATGGCTGATATAGAGCAAAATTACCAAATCAAGTACAGCACCAAGTGGGGTGCTTACCTCCAGCAAGAGGCCTCCCGCCTCGAAAAATACGTCACAATGGAAACCGGGCTCTCCGGCAAAGTGGTGATGTTGGACCAGTACGGGCTCCTCGACTTCGAGGAAAAAACGGGGCGCATGCAGGCCACAACCCTGAGAGATGCTCCCACGACGCGCCGTTGCATGCACCCGCACATCTTTACCCGTGCCGTCGGGTTTGATGAGTTTGATGCCAAAAAGCTAGACAACATTGATGTGCCGGTCAGCAAGACGATAGAAGGCTTACGAGCCGCAGCCGGGCGCAAGATGGACCAAGTCATGCTCAACGGTTTTCTGGGCACTTGCTATGTTGGTGAATACGGCACCAGGGCGGTAGACTTCCCGGCATCTCAAATTATTGAGCCGGATTACACGGAAGGCAGCAGCACGGGCACAGGCAAACTGACTGTGGCAAAATTGCGCAAAGCGCTCTCCATGCTGCAAAAGGCCGAGGCATGGAACGAAGAACGCCGCGCATACGGAGACGAGCTGGTGCTGGCTTGCTCTGCAGAGCAAATCAACTCCCTCCTCCAAGAACCGGAGGTAGCCAGCTTTGACTACAACACCGCCCGCGCACTGGTGGAAGGCAAAATAGACACCTTCCTCGGGTTCAAAATTATCCGTACCGAGCAATTACCCCTGGAAGAAGGCATCCGCGAATGCTTGGCTTGGGTTAAGAGCAAGGCTCAATTCGGTATTTGGGACGACTTCCGCGTTAAGCTCTCCGTGCGAGACGACTTGGATGAAACCCTGCAAATCCGCGCCAAATTTGCATGCGGTGCCACGCGTTTGCAAGAGAAAGCCTTCGTCAAAATTCTCTGCAACGAGTAACGTTGCAGCATAATGCGCAATGTATGGTCGGGGTTCTGCACAGAGCCCCGGCCCATTTTATGAAAAACCGTGGGGGGCTAGTGTGCCCCCGGCAAGCGGCGGCGGACCTTGGTAGGTAATGCGGCCGCCGTCTGCCCCGGCCCCGGGGCCAAGCTCGATAAGGTAATCTGCCCGAGACAACACCCCCTCGTGGTGCTCGATACATAAAATAGAATGCCCGGCAGCACGCAAACGATAAAAGGCGCGCAGCAACATGTCCACCTCGCGAAAATGCAAGCCGGTTGTAGGCTCATCCAACACAAACAGCAGGTGCTCGCCCTCCCGGCGCCCTCGCTTGGGTGCCGCTTTAGCCAAATATGTGGCAATGCGTACGCGCTGTGCTTCGCCGCCGGAAAGCGTGGTGACAGAGCGATCCAACGGCATATAACCCAGCCCTAATTCCTGCATGGCCTTGAGTATGGCAGCCGCAGCAGGGATAGAGGCAAAGAAATCCGCCGCTTCATCCACAGACAAAGCCAACGCCTCTGCAATGGATTTACCGCGCCATGTTACCTCAAGCGTTTCGCGATTGTAGCGAGAGCCCCGGCAGGCATCGCACGGGGTATACAAATCTGCCAAAAAGTTCATATCCACCTGCAAAAAGCCGGTACCGGTGCAACGCTCGCAACGCCCGCCACGCACATTAAGAGAAAAGCGCGCCGGGCTGTACCCACGCTGGCGAGACAAAGGCAAGGCCGCATACAAGGGGCGCAATACATCCGACAACCCGGTGGCAGTAGCCGGGGTAGAGCGCGGAGACGCGCCCAAAGGACTTTGGTCCAACAACACGGCACGGCTGATATGCTCTGCCCCCTGCACCTTCCCTTCTTTGAGTGCAGGTAACAAACACTCGTGAATGAGGGTACTTTTGCCGGAGCCCCCCGGACCGCACATACAGGTTAGTGTGCCTAAGGGAAAACGCAGGGTAAGTTTGTTGATATTGCGGGCCGTAACCTCCTTAAGTTCCAGCCATCGGCATGCCTGCACATCAGGAGATTCTGCCTCTGCATACGCACACTTACCGGCCAACCATGCCCCGGTAGGAGACTCCGCACACTGCAACAATTCCTCATAAGTGCCTTGTGCCAAAATACAACCGCCATGGGGACCACTGCCCGGCCCCATTTCCACCAACCAATCGGCAGCGGCAAGCAAGCGCGGGTCGTGCTCTACCACCAAGATGGTGTTGCCCTTGTCTCTCAGGCGATACAAGGCGCGGATAAGCCGCTCTGTCTCCCGAGGATGCAAGCCGATGGTTGGCTCATCCAAAATGTACAACACGCCCGACAACCCGCCGCCAATTTGCCCGGCCAGGCGTGCACGCTGCAACTCACCACCGGAGAGCGTATCCGTTGCACGCTCCAGCGCAAGGTACGCCAGGCCCAACTCCTCCAAACACTCCAAACGGTGCTGCAACTCTGCCACGGCGGTTTGCAGCGTTTCACGAAAAACCGGCGGTATTTGCAGGGTTGGCAACAAACGCAGGTTTTCGGCAACGGTCTGCCGGCAAAAGTCCGCCAAGTTTAATTCCTTACCGCCAAAATCCAATGTAATGGCCAAGGCCGTGGGGTTGAGGCGCATCCCCTTACAAGCCGGGCACAGGCGCGTTGCCCCTTTGCTGCTGCTTACCACACCATAGCCGCCGCACTCCGGGCATGCGCCTTGCGGCGAGTAATGGGAGAAGAGACGCGGCGACAAATCCGGCAGGGAAAAACCCGTCTCGGCATTACGATAGCGAGTATGGTAGGCAAGCTCTTGCGGGGCTTCTCCCTTGGGTTGCACCAAGGCTCGCACTTCATCCGGGCAAACACGCAAAGCCACTTGCAGAGAATCCGCCAACCGAGACTCCGCGCCGGGGCGCACCACCATGCGGTCCACCACCAGCTCGCAAACATCGCCGGGTTGGGGCGGGGCTGCCTCCAGCTCCTCCAACTCGCGTACTTCTCCCTGCACCCGCACACGGAGATAGCCGGCTTTTCTCAAATCCAAAATATCGGATGCCGCATCCGCCCCGAACGAGCCGGGCAAAGGTGCTAACAGGGTAAGGCGCGCACCCTCCGGCAAAGCACATAAGGCAGCGGCAATTTCATCTGCACTGAGGCGGGTAAGGCGAGCACCGGTTTGAGGGTCGTGCGGTATACCGATGGCGGCGTAAATGATACGCAGATAATCCAGCGTTTCGGTCATAGTACCCAGTACGGCTCTGGAGCGGCCAACCGGGGCATGTTGCTCCAAACAAAGTGCCGGGGGCAAGCCGTCTATAGCCTCCACTTTCGGTTTATCGGGCTTAGCCAACAGCCGGCGCGTACCGGCAGAAAGGCACTCCAAAAATCGGCGGCGAGATTCCGCAAAAAGCGTATCGTAGGCCAAGGTGCTTTTGCCGGAGCCGCTGGGCCCCACCAACGCAATCAGTTTACCGGCGGGCAAACTCAGGTTTATGTTGCGCAGCGTGTTCTGGCTGGCCCCGGTAATGCGTATATCCATAGCAAGAGAGGAGGTTGCAGGCCACACGTTACGGCCGGGCCTCATCGGCATGCGTCAATTTCTCCATCAGCAATGGGGCAGATTGCTCCCAATACCCATGGTGTACCGCCCCGGATTTTATAACCATCTGCGGGGTCTGGCAATCCCCGCTCAACTCTGCACCACGCTGCAATTTAATCTTTCGGGTGGCAGTAATGCGGCCTTGCACCTTGCCGTGTACATCCGCCACATCGGCTCTCACACCACGCAAAAAAGTAACAGTTACCCCCTTATCCACCAATAATTCACCGGCCTGCACATCGCCGTCTATTACCGTATCAGTGCATATGCGCAAACGCCCGGTGCAACGAAACGAGCCGGAGCCTTTACCCAAAAGCAATAAATCGTGGCACACGATAGACAACTGAGACAGCACGGCATCCGCCAACACCGTTACGTTGCCCAGCGTGCGTACCGTCAGCCGCTGAGAGTTGGGCTTAAGCTCTATATCCGTCATACGCAAATGCGCATGGCAATGAAGACAGTTTGCAGACAAAGCCGCCGCCGGCACCCGAGACCGCCTACCACACTCGTAACACACCACATCTTTGCCCGGTATTTGCGCGCGCTTGGTGCGGGTATCAAACGAGGTGAGCGCAACGCGACGGTTGCGCTCACCCTCCGGTAACAACCCGGACGCATAGGGAGATACCAATGGCACTGTCCTATACTCGGGCATAGATAAAGGCAAATATCCCTATAAAAATTAATCCAGATAGTTTTCGCCGCCGGCAGTCTTACCCGCAGCTGCCTTGCCCTTCTTGGCAGGAGCCTCGGCAGGCACCATATCTGCAGTAGGTACACCCACCTTGCAGTAGCCTTGGAATACCGCCCCGTCTTGGATGGAAATCTTGGCAGCCGTTACATCACCCAATAACTGCGCCGTCTCGGAAAGCTCTACACGATCCGTCACCACCACATCTCCCGTTACACGGCCTTGGATGATGGCACTGCGTGTACGCACAGCCACTTTGTTCTTCTCCCCGGCACGGATAACGGCATTCATACCAACAGTTAACACTCCGTCGGACTCTATCTCGCCGGTTACTGTACCGTCCACCAACAGGTCATCCGTGAAACGCAAAATACCCTCAATACGCACATCAGAGTTAAGCACGTTGCGTGTGGAAACAGCCGTTGTCTCAAATGCACCGGGCGTTACACCATAAGCGGCATCCACACCGCTATAGGCGGATTCGGGCACTACGGCATCGGGTACCTCCGTACCTACCGGGGCCCCCCACTCGGGAGCAAGGGGTTGAGGCTCGGCAACAGGTGCTGCGGGCACTTGCGGTTTTACCGTTTTTTGTTGATATCCTTTGAATACTGATTTCATAACTTAATAATATTAAAAAGTTTTCTGTGCAATCATCTCTTGCCGACTGCACGCGCAAGAACATGTTACCTTCTCTTCCTCCTTTTGTCTACTCGAATTTACGTCAGACTCATATTTTTTTCGGCAAGGTGCCCGGCACCTTACTCCCAGAGGAAAGACTGGCGGGTATCCACCAGCTTGCCGTCCACATGCAGCTCCATCTTCCAGGTTAAAATATCACCCTTTTTGCGGCGCTCCTCGCCGGAGAAGAAGAAGCGCTCCGTACGCGTTCCAGCGGCCTCTCGCGGTTGTGTCATCGTATGCTCCACTCGCAGCTCATCCGCCCCGGTAGCCGCTTGGGTATACCGCATCAACACACGCACAGGCTTAGTGGGCTCGGCATCGTACCAACGCACAAAATAGTAATCCCCAATGCGGTCCCTGCGTTCGCGAGCGGACTCCGCCCCGTACAACACATACATGGCATGGCTACGCAGTGGGGAAGATGCCCAATCCTGCCCGGGTTCCCGATCCGTCTTCAACGGCAAATCCGCCACATCCACAAAACAAGTGTGGTCGTATGAACTACAGGCTACCCCCACCAACCCCGCCACCGTGGCCAAAATGATTTTTACTGCGCGCATATCTCTATAGATATACTCTTCTCGCCGCTTTGTCAAACATTTTCAACCATACTTTTTCATAATTCCGCCAACACCCCGGCTAAACCGCAATTTTTTTCGTTGACTTCAACCCTCCTCTATGTTATGTTTATCGGCAGAGGGAGGAACTGTACCCTCATACCTTTCTAAACATGAAACCTGCCACATTCAACTGCACAGTACTCCGCGACGGTCACCAGTCGTTGGCCGCCACTCGTATGTCTACCGAGCAAATGCTCGAAATCGCGCCCATTCTTGACACCATGGGCTTCTCCGCCCTGGAAACCTGGGGTGGTGCCACCATCGACTCCGGTCTTCGTTTCCTGGGAGAACTCCCCTTCGACCGTTTGGACACCCTTAAGAAGCTTGCCCCTAACACCCCGCACATGATGCTGCTGCGCGGCCAAAACATGGTAGGTTACACCAACTATGCTGATGACGTAGTAGAGGCCTTCGTGAAAACCAGTGCCAAACACGGCATGAACATCTTCCGTATCTTTGACTGCCTCAACGACCCGGAAAACATGCGCACCTCTATCCGTGCGGCTAAAGAGGCCGGGGCTACCGCTCATGGCACCATCTGCTACACCACCTCCCCCGTGCACAGCTTAGAGTACTTTGCCAAGCTCGGCAAACAAATTGCTGATATGGGGGCAGACGGCCTCGTCATTAAAGATATGGCCGGCCTTATCCCCCCGAGCGAAACAGCCGCTTTGGTAGAAGCCCTCAAAAAGAGCACCGGACTGCCCGTTTGGGTACACACCCACGACACCGCCGGTTTGGGTGCCGGTGCCTATGTTGCTGCCATCAACGCCGGTGCAGACGCCGTAGACTGCTCCATTGCCCCGTTTGCCAACGGCACCGGCCAGCCGGACTGCATGCGCATGCTTGCCCTGCTGAAAGGCTATGAGCGCTGCCCCAAAGTTGCCGACGACTTCACCGACAAGCTCACCAAAATCTCCGGCATGCTCCAACCCATCTACGAGAGCCTCTCCAAGTTTACCAGCCACAAAAACGAGATTGTAGACAGCGCCACGCTGCTCTACCAAGTACCCGGCGGCATGCTCTCCAACTTCCGCAACCAGCTCAAGGAGCTCAACATCATGGATAAATTTGACGAAGTGATGGCAGAAATCCCCGTGGTTCGCAAAGCCCTCGGCTGGATTCCGCTGGTTACGCCCACCTCGCAAATCGTGGGCTCTCAGGCTGCCTTCAACGTCAAATTCGGCCGCTGGAAGCAAATTACCCCCCAAACCATGGACGTTGCCTTGGGCTACTATGGCCACACCCCTGCCCCTGTGGACCCCGAGCTGCAAGCAGAATGCGCCAAGCGCTCCGGCAAAGAGCCCATCACCTGCCGCCCCGCAGACCGGCTCGAACCCGGCATGCCCGCCCTGCGTGAAAAACTTACCGCCAAAGGCATCCCCGCTACGGATGAGAACTGCGTCATCTACGCCATGTTCCCGCAACAGCTGGAGGACTACTACGCCGGCAAACGCCCTGAGCTGCCCACCGCCAAGAAAGAGGAAAACTACGGCGCGCCCGTTTCCCTCTCCACCGTGGGCGTTTCTGCAGCCATCTCCGGCCGCGATATGAAACTCAACATCCTCGGCAAAGTGTACGACGTACACATCGAAGAGAAGTAAAGCACACACGCACACTACTCCGCCTTTCCCGCGCTCGGCCTCACACGCCGAGCGCTTTTTACTCCCCCACCACCCCACAACCAAGCCAACAAAAAAGGCCTCCCCGGAGGAAGGCCATATCCCTGCGGCGTAACCGCATCTTCCCGTGCTTATTTTCTGCGGCGGCGAGCCGCCATGGCAGAGAGTGCCAGCAAACTCAACGTTGCCGTTGTGGGCTCGGGAATGGGTGGAGTTAAATAAATGCGCTCCATTGTCCAGGCATCTGTCGCAGCTGCATCCAGCACCGTAATGGATTCTATTATAGAAGCTTCTTGGTACCAGTAATCAGCCAAATACAGTCCCTTATCCGTATACTCAACATTTACCTTAAACAACCCCAAATCAACAGCGGAACCATTTTCGCCAACTTTGTTCAATATATTGTCATCCGAATCAGTCAACCACAACGCCGTCAACTTCTTATTATCGTCAAACTCTGCTCCCCACATCGTCACACCGTGTAATGAAGCATTCTGAGACGACCCCACATTTATACCAATCCCCTTACGTGCATCATTCGTAGTCAAAGCTTGATACAAATATACTGACAAATCAGTTTTTTCCGGCTCTATTATTTTCAGATAATCTGCACGCTTATGTTTTATTCCCATCCCGGGCATACACAAATATGTATAATAAAACCAACAATCCGGAGAACCGGTAAACGAATCATTATCAAACTCATTGTTTGTATTTCTACCACTCCACCACCAGTCAACGCCCAATTCCACATTACTCATTACCGTTCTCGTCTTTTCTCGATATTTAGCCCAAACTGCATCTTCATCGGGTATAGTGTACGTTGTACCATAATAATCAAACGTTTTAGGAATTTGATACTGATTCTGCCACCAATTTATCAAATTGGCAGAAACCGCAGCCCAACACTTATTAAGGTCAGTGGTACTACTCACTTTATCCGCATCATACCAGCCACCATGCTCGCTTACCCCATAAACCCACAAGGTTTCGGCAACGGCAGAAACACTCAGTCCGGCTAAAAGCCCCAATAATGAGATTGTTTTTTTCATGGCTATAACAAATGAACACAGCTAATATATAGCAACATGATAGGATATACAAGCCAAATGTTGCATTTCTTCAAAAAAAAAGAGGTACGATACAACAATACCGTACCCCGGAAAAAAATGCAGAAGCTTTCAAAAATTACTCACCTTTGCGGAACCCCATGGCAGCCATGGTGAAATCGCGGATAGCGTTTCGCAATTTTTCGGAGCCATAGTAATCTGCCCCTTTAATCTTCATGGCAGCAGCTGCACCGCGAGATTGCACATCGTTATACTCCTCTGTGACAAGAAGCTTGGACTGAATATCCTGCAACTCGGCACGATCCTCCTGCGAAAGCGGAATCTCGTAAAGGCTGTAAATAACCTGTGTCAACTCATCAATTTTGTCGGCAACAGCGTCAGGGTTTTGCTCAACCTCGGGGGAGGCAGTAAGCTCCACATACTTTTGCGAAACCAAAAACAAACCGTACCCGAATTGCTGTGCAGGCGAAAATTGCTCCATCCCCTGCTGCTGCTGCGCAACGGGAGCATCCTGAGCATAAGCGGAAACCACGGCCCCCGGAGCCGCAAACAATGCTAAATAAGCGATTTTGTTCATCATATACGTTTAAACATTTCCGGTGCCACAAGCACCTTTGTTCATAAGGTACCATAAAATCCGCCTTAGCGCAAGCAGATAATCTGACATAGAGCCGCGCAAGCAATTCACATCAAAGCAATAGGAATATTTCCTGTTCAAAAGGCATAATTCGGGCTTCACAAAAGGCAAACAACATGGTACAATAGCCCCATGGCAAACAAACCCGTAGTATTGATTATTCGCGACGGTTGGGGCCGCAACCCTCAGGGGCCTGAGGCTGCCAAGCAGACCGGCGATGCCACCGTGCTCGCCAACACCCCGTTCACCGACAAACTGTTGGCCACCTGCCCGCACTCCATGCTGGGGGCATCCGGTCAAGACGTAGGCTTGCCGGATGGCCAGATGGGCAACTCCGAAGTAGGCCACCTCAACTTAGGAGCCGGCCGAGTCGTCTTTCAGGATCTGTGCCGCATCACCAACGCTATCAACGATGGCTCCCTTGCCAAAAATCCGGTTATCACAGAGGCCTTCGCCAAAGCCGCAGGCACCCGCCTGCACTTACTCGGGCTTGTATCCGACGGCGGCGTACACTCCCACATCGACCACCTCATCGGCGTGGTGAAAATTGCAGCAGAGGCCGGCGTAAAAGACATCATGATTCACGCCATCACCGATGGCCGCGATACAGACCCCAAGAGCGGTGCCGCCTACCTGCAACAACTGCAAGATGCCGTTGCCCCCTACGGTGCTAAGATTGCTACCGTGGTTGGCCGTTTCTATGCCATGGACCGCGACAAACGCTGGGACCGCGTTCAAGTAGCATGGAACAGCATTGTGCTCGGCCAAGGAGAAATCTGCACCTGCACCCCCGCCGAGTTTGCAGAAAAAAGCTATGCCGACGGCGTAACGGACGAATTCCTTAAACCCGGCATCTTCTGCGAAGCAAACACCCTGCGCGTACGCGACGAAGACGTGGTATTCTTCTTCAACTTCCGTGCAGACCGCGCCCGAGAGCTCTCCCGCGCCTTCATTTATGACGACTTTGACGGCTTTGAACGCGGTACCCACCCGCACGTTCACTACATCACCATGTCCGAATACGAGGCCTGCTACCCCACCCCCGTGGTGTTCGAGCAAGAGCAGCTCACCAACATCCTCGGCGAAGTCATTGCTGCCGCCGGCCTCAAACAA
>SUVM01000031.1 GCA_015062015.1 Akkermansiaceae bacterium
GGATGAACTCGATGATTGCCCGCATCCAACTCAAAACCCGAGGACTACCTTCCGTTGATTATCTCCGCCTCAAACTCAGGCAGCTAACCTCCCCGTCATTCACGCGACTTTTTTGACGCAGTGCCGATTTTACAAAAAATCCAACTTTTTTTGAACAAATGGCCTTGGGCGGTGTCATTAATATGTCAGCTCGCCATGCGGGCCCTCCATGAAGGAGAGAGCATGGAGACGCATATGTTTACAGGCAGCTGAGTTTCATAAGGTAGTAAGTTGAAACACCCCTCGGGCGGATACCCGAGGGGTGTTTTGATAAAGCAAACAAACGATAATCGTACTGCCATTCGTTTTATCCGCTTGTTAGAGGGCATTAATACACCACCTCCGCATCGTCATCATCCTTAAAGAGCGGGGCGTACTCGGGTTCTTCGGCAAAGCCGTCATCATTCACGGGCTCTGCTTCGTCTACCACCTCGGCATCGTCATCATCGGCAAAGGGGGTGCCGGGGAGGTGGCAAGAGCACAACTCGCGCGGGGTGGTGAGGTCCGCCATGGTTTCTGTATAGGCGGTGCGCTTAGCCTCGCAACCGGAGTGGGCTAACTGGCCGGAATCGCGGCACAGACGCAAGCCGACGGTTCTGGCGGCGGCCGGGGCGGTGCGGATATCGCGCATCACATAGCCACGGTGCTGTGCACATTGCATAGCCCCCACCCACAGGGGCAAGGCTACGGTGCCGCCGTAGGCTTTGTCTGCAATGGTGACGGGGCGGTCAAAGCCCACCCAAACCGCCGCAGTCAAATCGGATGTAAACCCGCAGAACCACGCATTTTTATAAGCGTTGGTTGTACCCGTTTTGCCACCGCAGGGGGCTTTGAAGCCCAGTTTTTCCACATTGGCGGCCGTACCGCCTTTTTTCGTGATTTTCTGCAAAATAGCCGAGGTATCGTTAGCCGTTTTGCGAGACATCACCGTGGTGGCAGAGGGCACATTTTGCCAAATAACTTTACCGGCAGAATCGGTAATGCTCTCGATAATGTAAGGGGTGGGGCGCACACCGCCATTGGCATAAGTGGTATAGGCGGTAGCCACCTCCAGGGGAGAAGCCTCCCAGGTGCCCAAGTAAATGGTGGGGCCGCGCCATTGGGGCGGGTCTGCAAAGCCGGCTAATCTGGCGGTATTCTCCACGTTAGCAAGCCCGGCACGCGCCCCCACACGCACAGACATGGTATTGCGGCTTTTGAGCAAGCCCCAAGAGGCCTCTTTGTAGCCCAGATAGCGGCCATCGGCATTGCGGGGGCTCCAGCGTTTGGCCCCGGGGATTTCGCCGGGCTGCAGGCGGGCATCGGATATCAGGGCAGACGGGCTCCCCCCGCGTTCAAAGAAGGTGGAATACACCAGAGGCTTAAACAGAGAGCCCACTTGGCGGCGAGATTGCAACGCGCGGTTAAGGGGGGACTCCCCGCTGTCTCGCCCGCCCACTACGGCCAACAAAGCCCCGGTGGCGTTATCTATAATCACGCAAGCCCCCTGCACATATTTGGGGGCGGGGATAAGGGACTCCGGGTTTTGCGCGCGCAATTGCTGCACCAAGGCTTGGTACTGTGCACGGGTTTGGTGCGGGTAGCGAGGCACGGACTCCAGGTTTTGCGCGAGTTTGGCATCCATATCGTGCATCACGTCATCCTGCAGTTTGAGGTCCAGCGTGGTGCGCACAATCAAACCGCCGGAGTACAGGGCATCTTCTTTCACGCGCTGGCCGTTGGCGTCCAGCATGGTAAGAATATGGTCCACCTCGGAGCGTATTAAATCCAATGAATAATTATCGAACCCGCGCGGCTCCGGGCGATTGGTAATGATGGGCTCTTGCAGGGCAAGCTCGTATTGCAGCTGGTCTATCTTGCCGAAATCCCGCAACAGCAGCAGCACCTTGTCGCGCTGGATTCGCGCTTTCTCCGGGTTACGCAGGGGCGAAAACTCGTTAGGGTTGCACACAATGCCGGCCAGCATGGCGGCCTCTCCCACCGTCAGCTCATTGGGCTCTTTGCTGAAATAGCCGTACGCCGCCTGCTTAAGCCCCAAATAGGTATGCCCCCAAAACACACGGTTGATATAGCACTTCAGGATAGTATTTTTATCGTAAGTAGCCTCTATGCGGCGCGCCAACACAACCTCTGTAAGTTTGGCATCAAAATTGCGCTCGCTGTGGTTGTATGTGTTTTTAGCCAACTGCATGGTGATGGTAGAGGCACCCTGCGTGGTGCGCCCATGCTTAAACACCTGCGCCACGGCACGCATAACGCCGCGGGGGTCCACCCCGCCATGCTCCCAATAAGAGCGGTCTTCCTGCAACACAATGGCATCTATAAAATACTGCGGCACTTCGTCCAGCGATTCGATGCTGCGGCGATTTTCCCCGTGCAGGGTGCCTATCTCCAGCCCGGTGCGGTCCAGCACCAAGCTGCGCTCCGGCATGCGCAACACTTGCGTAATATCGTAACGCCCGGCTTTAACGGTATACACGCATGCCAACACTACCAAAAACAGCATCCCCACAAAGCCAAAGCTCACGATGATGCGCAACGGCCACATGATAAGCCCGGGTAAGTTGCGCGTCAGAAAAAAAATCATGCGGAAGGGGAATCCCAACAACAGCCAAAGACCTCGCAAAACGCTCGTCCCCTTAGGCGGGGGCTTGCTAATATCCTGCCACGGGTTATGAGCCGGGGCTGCGGGCTCCGGCGGGGCATCCGGCACATGCCAATAGGAGGCCTTTTTGCGGCGCGGAGCAGCCGGCGACGGCTGCTGCGGCAGCGGGGCCTCCTCCGGCTCTTGCACAGGGGGGGCTGCCGTAGGTGGGGGGGGCGTGCTTACATCGGGCTCGGGGAAGAGCGGTGCAGCCTCTGCAGGGCGGCGCGGCCGCTGCCGTGGAGGCAAGCCTCCCGAGGGCGGTTCCGGTTCGTCTGCTTTATATCTGGCGCACATAAGGCTTGCATCTTCTCTGCCGTGGCAGCCCCCGGCTTCTGCCAAAGCAGCAGAGCCCTGACAAGCTCTGCTGCCGACTCAAATGGCACGCGGGCCGCACTATTTCCCCAACACGCGCATCATTGCGGGGTTAAACGCTCTGTCTGTATAATACCACTGCGGCGAAGCGTGGCGGCAGAGGCTTCCACCGCTGCGGGGTCCATATAAATGCGGTACGGGGCTTTGTTGATGGCAATTTCCACCAAGCCGGTAGGCGTGGGGGCTTTCAGCAGGGAAACAAACTGTGCAAAGTCATGCGGCTCCACCCCATTCACCTTTTCCACCAGGCAGAACTGGCATTGCTCGTACCCAATGGTAGCTTGGGTGGGGTACACCAGGGTTAAGGCTGTCAGCTCTCGGAACCCGCGTGCGCGCAACGCGTCTTCCTGTTCATCCAATTTAAGGAATTCGTTGGGCAAGCTACCATTAGCCTGCGTTTGCAAGGCCCCGAGGTAATTACGGGTAAGGGGCTGGAAAACCAAGCCCCCCCACACGATGTAACGCGGGGCTTCGGCCGGTTCTTCCGTGCGCACCAGGGCTTTTTGCTCGGCATCTCTATTGAGCTGCAACACGGCTTGTTTTTCTTCGCCATTGCGGCAGAATGTCATGGTAAGAGACTCGCCCAAAGGCTTAAGATAGCGCACCACGGTAGTAACATCTATCAACCCGTAACCGGGTAAATTGCAACGGCCTTTGTTGTCGATGCTCAATCCCTCTACGGCGGTGAGTACGTCGCCATCCTGCAAACCGGCAGCAGCAGCGGCACCTGCCGGCACCACCTTGCTTACATACACGCCGGTATTACTATCTGCCAACTTCAGGTAGCGGCGGAACACGGGGTCGCTCAGCTCGGCAAAAACAACGCCCATCAGCGGCACGCCTTGTGCGGCATCGGGCTTGGCCTCCATAAAGCGGCGTATCAGCTCGCCGTTAATTACCTTAAGCTGGCGGGAAGCGGCATTATACCCTGCGCTGATACCGGTTAACTTGCCGTCTGCCACCACGGGGGCACCGTGGCTGTATGTACCCGGCACGGCCTGCTCTGCACGCATCTGCAAACGCGGTAAACCGCGGTCCGAGGTACCGAGCTCTGCCTGCAAGGGAATTGCCGTAGGCTGCGTGCCGTTGAGCGCGCACAACAACTCGGCTTCGCTCTCGTGGGTCATGGCATCTCCCAAGGGCAGAGGGCTGCGCCCCGCAAATAAATCTGCTGCCTCTGCGGCATCTGCCTCCAACAAGCCCAGGTTGAGGTCCGTATCGTAACGCAAAACACGCGCCGGCACAGAACGGGAGCCGTCCGGCAGGGCAATTTCCACATAATTGACATGCGGCAAGCTGCTCCCCAGGGTAAGCACCTTACCCTCCCCCACATACACACCATTGATGCGAGAGGAAGAAGCCTGCTGTTTCTCCCACGGGCGGATGGCGTTATAATCCTGCGTGGTAAGAGCCACCGTTACCAGGCAAGAGCACAGTTTTTCCACATTGCCGGCCTGCGCAACGGCTGCTGCTTCGGCCTCTGAACGGGCGGCTTGCGCCTCGGCGTTCATTTCGGACTTAATTTCGTTCTTCAACTCGGTTTTCAACCCGGTTTTAAGCTCGGGATGCAACTCGGCCTTAAGCAGGTCTTTAATATCGGCGGTAAGCTTGGGTTGCAACTCGGCACTAAGCACTTGTTTAAGCTCGTTTTTAAGCGCGGGTTGCAACTCGTTCTTCAGCTCGGGCAAAAGCTCGGGCTTCAACTCACTTTTAACGGCATTTTTGAACTCGAGGGTCGTGGTAGAAGTCGCTGCGGCTCCGGCCTCGGCCTTTTTATCCTGCGTTTTCTGGGGCCGGCGATAAGTAGGCTCGCAAGACGCGCATACCAAACCGGCCAAGCAAAGAGCTATCAATTTCTTATACATATCAGTATATCGGGCTGAAATTATTTAAGACGGGCGGGAGCCGGCACGCCGAAACGCTTGTTAATACGCTCGTTGGCTGCCTCTATCACGGCATTGTCTATCACCAACGGACGCGGCGAATCCTCGAACTCGATAACAGTGTACTCGGGGCGCACACCGTCTGCCGGGTACAACAGGCTGTAGAGGTGCTCCAACCCTTTTACCTCCACCCCGTTCACCTTGCTCACCATGCGGGTGCCATAGGTGGTGTAGCGGGAGTTGACGCTATCCTTGAGCACCTTCGTTACCACCACCATATCCTGTTTTTCCAAGGCACCGCCCTCTTTCATAAAATCCTCCACACGCACGGAGAGTTTGATATTATTAATATCATGTGCCTCTATAACATTGCGGTGCAGCGGTTGGAACACCAAACCGGCAAAATGGACATAACGCGGCATGGCATCGTACTCCTGGCTCAAAATCTGCCCGGCAGGCAGCGGTTTGAGTACGGCCTCGGCCTCAATTTCGCTACCATTACGCAAAATACGCATCTTGAGCACATCCCCGCTAAACGAGCGCTCTGCCAGCTCCTCCAGCAGCACGCGCTCGCCGTCCAGCTCTATCATGGCAGAGCGGTCCACCGCTATGCCGTTGATAGACAGCAACACATCCCCTGCCTGCAACACGCCGTCGCATGTGCTGCCTTTAGATACACGCCCCACCAGCACGCCGGGGGACTCCTCCGTCAACCCATAATGGCGACGCATGGCCGGATTAATCAGCGGGAAAAACTCTACCCCCATATCCACATAGCGGTCGTACTTGCCGTCCTCCACATCTTTTAAGAAACGGGAGATAACGGGCATGGGTATCATATACCCCGTAGAGTTGGCCTGCATAAGCCCTTGGAAGGCCACACCCACCACCTTATCATCCATCAACACGGGGCCGCCGCTGTTGCCGGGGTTAATGGCGGCGTCTATCTGCACCGTCAGGTGGCTGTCATTACGGGAGTGAGAATACTGCGTTGTGTCGATACGCGACACAATACCACGCGTTACGGAAAGACGGCTGCCGCCGATAGGATACCCCACGGCACGCACCGAGTCTTCCAAATGCGGCAACTTGTCGCTGAACTGCAAACAGGGAATGGAGGCAAAGGCCTCCTCCCCCTCGGTTACCTCCACCAAGGCCAAATCCGCATCGTGTGCCACATATTTGACACGCGCGGCATATTTGCGGGCATCCCCGTAGGGAGACACCGTTATGCGCCGAGCATTTGCCACCACATGGGCGTTGGTCATAAACACACCGGGAGACACCATAAAGCCCGTGCCGTTGCCGCCGCCAAACTTACCGCTCTGCCACGGGGTAGCGTAGTCCGGCTCGTTTACGGCTACCTCTATCTTAACAATCCCTTTATACGCAGCCGGAGATTGTATTGCATCGGCTCGCGCAGCCTGCGGTGCGGCGGCAACCGGCGCTTCCGCAGCAACGCAAGCAACTTCCTGCGGCTCTGCCGGGGCTACGGCCTCGGCGGCGTTCTCCTGCGCGCATACAAGGGACGGCATTGTGGCCAGTATTATGGCGGTAACGGTTTTCTTCATCACAACACCATTGTCTACCAACAGCTACTTTTAGTCAAGTATAAATCACGACAAGCTTACGCAAAAAAACGCTTGCGGAGCACGCACGGCTGATGTATCATACCCACGGCATGGGATACTTCAACGACGTCAGTATTATTAACCTCATCAAAATAGCGGTGATTGCTCTGGCTATCATCAAAATCGGGGCCATCCTCCCGGGGCATTTTTTCTCCTCCGCCCGTAAGTTCCAAGCCAAAGATATCCCCCTCTCGCTACTGCGCATCGGCTTAGGTGCCTTCTTCATCATCAACTCCATCACCAAGTTTACCCCCGATGCACTGGGAGACAACGCCGCCTTTTTGACTAACAGCCGCCTGCTGCCCGAGGCTTTTTCCATGCCGCTTACCTGCATCGGCATCATGATGGAGCTGGTGGTGGGCGTGTGCCTTATTGCCCGTATAGACTACCGTGGCAGTGCCCTTTGGGGCACTGTAATGGCCGGTGTCTTCTTCCTGCTCTTTGCGCAAGCGTGGGCACGCGGGTTGGAGCTTAGCTGTGCATGCTCCGGCAGTAACCACCAAATTACCGATTACCCCATGGAGACCGGGGCGCGCCTGTTGCTGCTGGCTGCTATGCTCCTGCTGCTTTGGGATTCCCGCCGCCAACAAAGCAGGCACAAGCGTTTCAAGGGGAAGACGCTTGATTTCTCCGATGCCGTATAAGCACGGCCTACTGCCTCAAGAGAGGCTCGGAAGCAAGCCCTAACGCCATCCGCACCTCAACACAACCGCTGCCGCAAAGGCCTGTATTACTTTTTGGCAAACTTCTCCTGGTACTCAATCATAATGCTGCGCGCACGCTCCGGATGCAACTTAATGCGCTCCATAATTTCATCGCGCAGCGATTTAGCAGCCTCGTATGCTCCCTCTTCGCCACCATATGCAGCATCTGCAAAATACTTAGTGAACATCACCCCTTTACGGCTAATGCACACACGCCACCCTAAGAACGACGTTTTTTCTCTTGTATAGCGAGTTAAGTTTTTCATGGACGCATTCATGCTTACCAAACAATAAAATGTTAGCCGGATTATACTCTGCAAGTTAGATTCAGTCAAGACAAATTTTCTTGAAAATCAGAGTTTTTCATAGCCTCCCAATCCTACAGGTAATTAACATATTACAAGACAGGCAAGTCCAACTTTTGGGTGTTAGCCATTCTTCATCTAATCTTTATTGACTCCGGGCAAGAGCAGTTTTATGATACCTGCATGCCATCCCCCAAAATGATAAGTTTTCGCTGCCACCGGAATCTGTTTCGCAGATTAAGCATCTTTGCCAACCTTCGCAACATAGACAGAACCTCTGCCCTCAAGCTTGCCCTGCACTATTACCTCAACTTCCGGCGTGTCTGATACCCGCGCGCACGCACCGAAAGAACCTTGACAATGCGCGCGCGCCCGTGTAAACTAAACTCATGCAAGACTCCGGCACGAGAAGAGGAAATTACCAGGATAGAAAACCCGCCCCGTTCCACCGTACTACCGGTTACAAAAAGCCGGCACCTGCCCCCAAAGCGGCCAAAACGCACCCTGCCCCCGAGGGCAGCGAACATTGGGTACGCCCGTGGGTTCAGCTCAAGTATTTTACCTACAACCCGGCCGTATTTCCGCGCATGCTGGGTGCCGTCAGCCCGGATGCCGTAGCCGGCGGCCTGATTAACGTGTACGACAAGAACGGAGAGCCCTTCGGCTGCGGGTTCTGGAACCCGCAAAGCCGCACGCCGCTACGCATGTTCTACCACGGCCCGGAAACCATGACCGAAAAGGATCTGGAAGCCGCACTGCGCCGCGCCGTAGAATGGCGCCGCCAAGATTGCAACCTGGATGCCACCACCACGGCCTACCGCATCATCCACGGAGATTCCGACGGCATTGGCGGCCTTATTGCGGACCGCTATGCCGATGTGCTGAGCCTGGAGGTAACAAGCTTGGGCGTATGGCAACGCCTGCCGCGTTGGCTCCCCCTGCTGCACAAGCTTTGCGGCACAAGCCGCCACGTCATCTCGGTAGACGAATCCATTGCCCGCATGGAGGGCATAGACCCCACCACCGCCCCCGAAAGCCCCCCCGTACACCGTGTGCGTATTGTAGAAAACGGCGTCAACTTTGAGGTAGACTTTGCCAAGGGACACAAGACGGGCTTTTTCTGCGACCAGCGAGACAACCGGCTCAAGCTTTCGCGTTTGGTATACGGCAAAACCATGCTGGATTTGTGCTGCTACTCCGGCGGTTTCTCCATCCACGCCAAATTGCACGGCGGGGCCGCCGAAGTCACTGCGGTGGATTTGGACGAAAAAGCCATCATGATGGCCAAACGCAACGCCAACATCAACTCCGGCAACGGCCCGCTGCGCATTGACTTTGTGCATGCAGATGCCTTTGTATATGCCCGCCAAATGGTACGCAACGGCAAACAATTTGATGTTGTGCTGCTGGACCCGCCCAAATTCGTGCTCGGCCGAGACGAAGAAAAAGATGAAGGGCTCAAAAAATACCACGACCTCAACATGCTCGGCCTGCAATGCGTGCGCAAAGGCGGCTTATTCGTCACCTGCTCGTGCTCGGGGCTGGTATCCCCCGCCGAGTTCGAAAAAACGGTTATCAAAGCCGCACAGCGCTTAGGCCGCCGCTTACAGATTTTAGAGATGACCGGCCCCGGCTGGGACCACCCCTTCCTCTCCACCTACCCCGAAGGGCGCTACCTCAAAGTCCTTTGGGCTCGTGTTTTAGCATAGCCAACACCAGCCCCCCCCCCACCCATACACATGATCAACATTCTGGCACTCGGTTTGGTTTTAGCACTTGCGTTGGGCATGCTGGCTCAGCGCATCAAATTATCTCCGTTGGTAGGTTATTTGCTGGCCGGCATGCTGGCAGCCCAACCGTGGTGGGGATTCGAGGAGCCACCGCACCACGTCATGCACGAGTTCGCCCAAATCGGCGAGGTTCTGCTCTTATTCGGCGTGGGTTTACACTTCCATTTCAAGGATTTGCTCTCCGTGCGCAAGGTAGCAATACCCGGCTCCTTAATGTGCATGACCCTGTGGACCGGCTGCGGGGCATTGGTATACCACCTGCTCATACCCGGGGCAGATTGGGTGGCGGCCCTGCTTTTCGGCATGTGCGTATGCGTATCGAGCACGGTGGTGCTTACCCGTGTGCTGGAGGACAGCAAACTGCTGCACACCCCCAGCGGCCACACCGCTGTAGGTTGGCTGGTGATGGAGGATATCTTCACCATCGTACTGCTGGTGCTGCTGCCGGCCGTCTTTATTATGCCGGAGGGCGGCACGCGTGCCGTTTTCTGCATAGATGATTTATGGGGGGCCCTCTGGGGCATGACATGGAAGCTCTGCCTCATGGTATTCTGTGTTGCGTTTTTAGGCAAACACGTCATCTCCCGCGTGCTCACCTTTGTGGCGCGCAGCAACTCCAACGAGCTTTTTACCCTCTCTGTACTTACCTGTGCACTGGGCATTGCCGTACTGGCTACAGAGGTATTCAATGCCTCCATGGTATTCGGAGCCTTTTTATCGGGCATGGTTGTCGGGCAGAGCAAATTTGCCAGTCGGGCCGCGGGCGATGCCTTACCGATGAGAGACGCCTTTGCGGTGCTCTTCTTCGTGTCCGTAGGCATGGGGTTTGACTTACCCATGCTGCTGGAATACTGGCCGTTGGCACTGGGCACGCTCGGGCTCACACTATTGTTCAAACCGCTTTCTGCCTATGGGGTGATTCGCCTGCTCAAACGCCCGGGCAGTTTAGGGGTGGTGGTTGGCACCTCGCTCTCACAAATTGGTGAGTTCTCGTTCATCCTGGCTGCTCTGGCAGCCGGGCCAAGCTTCGGTTTGCTTCCCCCGGCCGCCGTCAACGTCATCACCGGTGTGGCCATCATCACCATCACCGTCAACGTTGCCTGTTTCCGCTTTGTGCCCGCCCTCATCCGTAAGATGGAGGACAGAGGCATCGGCCTCCCCTCGGCAGACAACTCTGCCATACCCTCCCCAACGGAAGATAAAGACCGCGTCATCGTTGTGGGTTACGGCCCCTGCGGCAACATCATCACCGGCATCCTCCAAGAGCATAATCTGGAGGTCATTGTGCTGGAAATGAACATAGACACCATCACCCGCCTGCAGCAACAAGGCATCCATGCCATGCACGGCGATGCCCGCCTCCATACCATCCTCCGCCTTGCCGGCGCAGAACACGCCAAAGCCATCATCATCACCGCCGCCGGTGCCCCTGCCGCAGAAATCTCTGCCGCCGCGCGCGACGTCAACCCCAAAATCGCCGTCCTTGCCCACACCACCTACATGCGCAACGCCCAAGCCATGCGCCATGCCGGTGCTCAAATCGTCATCTCCGGCGAAGAAGAAGTGGCTCTCACCCTCAGCTCGATGCTCTTGCGCGGACTCGGTGCCACAGAAGAGCAAATTCAGCGCGCCCGCGCTCAAAATCGCGAAAAACTCACCGGCACCCCCGGAGACATCCTCACCAATATCCTCTAACCCCACCCCATTTGACGCTTTTTTGCATTTTTTTGCAAAATTTGTAAAAAAAAGCTTGCAATGCTCCGCATTTTCTTATAAAATACCCCTGCACCCCTCCCACGAGGGAAGCAACAAAGAACACGGAGCGGTAGCTCAGTTTGGTTAGAGCGCAGCCCTGTCACGGCTGAGGTCGCGGGTTCGAGCCCCGTCCGCTTCGTTTCAAAGAAAAGGATACTCCCGCGAGTATCCTTTTTTTGTTGCACCTTTCCGCAAATATTACACCGAACCAAGATACATTAAAACCCGCCGTTTCTGCCTAACGCAGCCACGGCGGGTTTTGTGATTTTACGGGTAAGGAGCCTTACAGCTTCTGAGCCTGCGCCACAATGTTGGGCACATTCATACCGAGGTCGTACAGCACACGATCACCCGGTGCAGAGAACCCGAAGGTATCTATACCGATGATAGCACCCTGCGTGCCGACGTAACGATACCAGAGGTCGCTCTTGCCGGCCTCCACTGCCAGACGGCGCGTGCAAGAGGGCGGCAATATGCTGTCTTGGTAGGCTTTTTCCTGCCGGTTAAAACGCCACATAGAGGGCATGGAAACCACGCGCACATCCGGCCCAAGCTCTTTGGCGGCCTCCAGTGCCAAATAGACCTCGGATCCGGAGGCGATAATAATGCGGCCGGGTTGCTCGGTTTCCTCGTGGCGGGCAATGTAGGCACCCTTAAGCGTACCCATGCGGCGAGCCTCGGCGCAAATGGGGCAAGAAGCCGTAAGGCTGGGTACATTCTGGCGGGTGAGGATGAGGGCGGTGGGGCCGTCCTTACGCTCCATGGCACACATCCAGGCACCGGCGGCTTCTTCCTCATCTGCAGGGCGCACAACGTCCAAATTGGGGATAACGCGCAGGCCGGTCACCGTCTCGATAGGTTGGTGGGTGGGGCCGTCCTCTCCCACAGCCACAGAGTCGTGCGTGAGCACATAGGTGACGGGAAGCTCTGCCAAGGCGGCAACACGAATAGAAGCGCGCATGTAGTCCACAAACACGCAGAAAGTACCGGCAGATACACGGAAAAGGCCATCGTACGCAATACCATTGCAAATAGCCCCCATGGCATGCTCGCGGATGCCGAACCAGAAGTTGCGGCCGGCATAGTTTTGTGCAGAGAAGTCGCTGCCGTTCTTAAGGTAATTCTTGTTGGAAGAGAAGAGGTCTGCACTGGTGGAAAGGAAGCCGGGGCAGGCATCTGCAATGGCGTTCTCGGCATCTGCACCGGAGGCGCGGGTGGCCAGCTTAGCCCCCTCTGCAAAGAACGGAATCAACGCAGAGCACTTATCAGGTTTAAGGCCGTTGGCCGCTAAGTCTATACCCTCTGCCAGCTCTACCACCTTATCGGGGTTGGCTGTGCACCAAGCTTCGTACACTTCTTTCCATTGGCGGTAGGAGGCTTCGCGCTCGGCCTTAACACCGGCCATATACTCACGCACCTCGGGGGATACATAGTAGCGTTCGTCCGTGGGCAAGCCCCAGTTGGCATGAGCCTCTGCCCACAGCTTAGCACCGCCCTCGCCATGCCCCTTTGTCGTACCCTCGAAACCGGGCACACCCTTGGCAATGGTTGTTTTGGCAATAATGAGTTTGGGGCGGCCGTTTTTCTCCAAACGGGCAGTACGCAGGGCGGTGTGCACCTCCTGCAAATCATTACCGTCTATGGTGACGGCATCCCAACCTTGGGCGGTAAAAGCAGCGGCAATATCATCCACCTGCGTTACCTCTACCGGGGCATCGAGGGTGATGCCGTTGGCGTCATATATCAGCACAAGGTTATCCAACTTCAGGCAACCGGCAATGGCAGCAGCCTCTCGCGAAATACCCTCTTGGATGCAACCGTCGCCGGCCAGGCAGTAGACGTTCTGCGTAAAAATCTCGTGCTCCGGGGTGTTGTAGCGAGCCGCAGCATGCTTGGCAGAAATAGCAAAACCCACTGCATTGGCAATACCTTGCCCCAAGGGACCCGTTGTACATTCTACACCCGGGCAGCAGCGAAACTCCGGGTGCCCGGGGGTGTTAGAGCCCTTAGAACGGAACGCCTTAACGTCGTCCAACGTAACATCATACCCGCTGAGGTGCAACCATGCATACAAAAACATGGACCCATGACCACCGGAAAGCACAAAACGGTCGCGATTAAGCCAACGCGGCTCCGCAGGATTGATATTCAACAGCTCGCCGTAGAGCACGGCTCCGATTTCTGCACAACCGAGCGGCAAGCCCATGTGGCCGGATGCTTTATCAAAAATAGCATCTATCGCAAGTCCTCTGGCCTCATTGGCGGCCTTCTGTAAAATTTCCGTGTTCATGTGCATGTATTATACCAAAATTCATCTGAATGTAAAGACAAATCCATCGCCGGAATGCTGCATTCCGGCGCGGATTCTCATTTTTATCATCTAACGATATAAAATCCACAACATAGAGCCACCTCGGCATACCGGCATAAAAGGCTTGACAAGTACCTGCCGGGTTGCTACCCTGCTCACAGCACGCCTTTTACCCATACGGCAAGCTGCACCAATGCAACACAACAAACACAGCAAACCAACCATGAAGAAACTGTTCAGCATCCTCATCGCCGGTCTCAGTTTAACGGCTGTCACCACCCCCGCCCAAGCAGAGCTCAGCGCAGACGGCACCATCGCCGTTGCCGAATTCGATAAATTAGAAGCATGCATGCAGGATTTTGTCGATGCTCTGGCCGGCATTCAAGACAAAGAATCCGCAGATGCCGGCGCCGCGTTGCTGGAAGAAAAAATTGCCGCCCTGCAACAGCAGATGATGGCCATGCAACAACTTGAATCCAAACTGAAAGGCATACCTACAGAAGACGACAAAGCGGCTTTCGAAGCCAGCCGAGAGCGCCTGCACACCATCGGGGCTAATCTTCAACAAGAGTTGATGCGCCTATCCCTGGTGAATTTCTACTACTCAGAAACCCTTATCAACACTTTCAAAAAACTGCAAGGCGGCATGCGCTAAAAAGCGTTACCCGCATCCCGGCAAGGCCGAGCCCCGCACGCAACACCATAGCTGCGTTGGGCTCGGCCCTCCCCCCCCTCATGATACAAAGGATAGCGTCATGCCCGGCCGGTATCTCACTTGAAACTTGACAAGGCGGCAAGAGCTTGTTATGCTCTGCCCCGCTACATTATCCGCGCTTTTTCAAACGTCTTCACCGCATCTTCGGTCATGAAAAAAATCTTGTTTCCGCTCTGCATGGCGTGTTACCTCTGCACCGGCGCAGAGCCCGCCCCGTCCCCCGGCATTTCTCCCGAGGTGCGAGAAACACTCTTGCGCTACCAAGCTCTGCATATATGCATGTACAAACTGCTCATAACCCTGCACGATGTTCAGGATGCCGCCGGGGCTGCCGCCAACGCTGCCGCAGTGCAAGAGCAACTCTACCAAATCAAAGAAATCACCACCGATTTGGATGACCCCTACCGCGCCTGCGGCAATACGGACTCTAAAGCGGAAAAAAACGTACTGAGCCACCAGCGGCTGCTCATGCAAGAGGTAGGGCAACTGTTGGAGCAAGAGATTATTCGCCTTGCCCAAGCAGAATACTACGGCTCCAAAGCCTTTATCCAAGCCCTGCAAAACGTCGGTATTCTGGACTCTCGGGCAAACAAGCTCATGCGCAACCCCTAACACTCAAGACCCATGGCACACCCCACCACCTTTCTTGCCCTTGCCGCCTGCCCGCTTATCCCCGGTATCTTGTGTGCAGCACCTTTAACGGAATCCGGTCAAAAAGCCGTCAATGCCATTAAAGAGGTCAATAACAGCATCCGCGACCTCACCTGCATTTTAGAAGGTGTTACCGACAAAGCCACGGCAGATGCCGCCGCCAAACCCATGCGCAAAAAAACGCAGGAACTTTACATCAACCTGCGTAAAATTAATGAGCTGGAGCTCCCCAGTGCTCCCTCAGAAGAAGATGAGCTGCAAATTAACAAGCTTATCACCGATATGCAGATTCTGCAAGCCACCTTCGAGCGCCACTGCATGCGCATTGCCGACAACAAATTTTACGACTCTATCCCCCTTGCCCGCGTCTTCCACGCCATTGCCACCGTTTACCAACGGCAGGAAGAAATGCAACGGCAAAAACTTCAACAAGAGAGCCCGGGCCAATAATCCGCCCACCCCCGCTATTTACGACAAACACCCCGCCCGGCACATAGCCAAGCGGGGTGCTTGCATCTCGGTAATACAAATGAAAATTACTTAAGCGACTGCGCGGCAGAGATAACCTTCATCACATCCTCACCGGGGCAGGTCGCCGGCACTTTGGGGGCTGCCTTCTTGGTAGCCCACACCTCAAAATCGGGCTCGGGCTTAATATCGCCACCCGTGGCAAGGGAAAAATAACCGGTCTGCGGGTTCGGGCGGCAGTTTATCTCCATATTAGGATTACCGTCCTTGGTAAAACGGAACTCTGTGGCCCGGCTCCACTCCTTACCATTCCAACGCCAAGCAGGGCCAAACGTGGCGCGACGCTCATGTTTTTTAGATTCCACGTTACGGCAGAAATCTTCCACAAAGCCGCATCCGCCACCCAAGCCACGTTGCAATGCCTGAATGCGCCAGCAGCTCAGCAGCTCCCATTGCTTCGTCTCCGGATCCCAAATATAACCGGCTATGCGCCTAAAATCCGCCCCGTCCGCGCACTCCACCACAAGGGTACGGATAACATCCCCCTCCTTCCAATCAAACACGCGCATGGAATTACCGCCCGTGCCTTCCCCGCCGAAACGGCGTGTTGTCACCAAACGGCCTTTTGCCACCAGCTTGGCCCGCTCTTCTTCCGGGGCGGCATGGGGATTATCGCCACTGTCCTTGGCATCCCATATAGAAAAAATAGCCTTTCGCACATAGCGGGTTCCATCGGCCGTCTTCTCGCACATCTCCTGCACACCAATATAACCGCAACCAAAATTGTTGGCTGCAAAGTAAGTGCCCGGGGCACTCTTCTCTACCACCAGCTCCTGGTAAGCGGCTGTGTGCTCGGGCATGCCGGGCAAATACCCCAAATGCACGGATGTGCATTGACGGCGAGCCATGTTTTCCGGGGCCCAATAATCAGAATTGCGGTCTGCCTGCGCCTGCGGCATCACCGCGGCCACCATGGCTACCACTCCGGCCAATATGCTTGTTATGGCTTTCATACGCGAGCATTATACCTATTTTATACAAAATGACAAGTTTTTTTCTCTCAACGGCATTGTTTTGAGAACTTGAACAGCAGCGTGTTTTACGCCTCGGATACTTACCACAAGGGCAGCCACCCTTGGGTTACAGCTTATTATATTTTACCATGGCGGGCAAGGAGTTGAAGCGGGCTAAATCTGCTGCGGGCAGCATGTAGTTGGGCCACAGGTCGTAACTGCGGGTATATTCTTCTGCTTTTTCACAGGTTCCGATTCCCGTCACTTCGAGTGCAGAGTCCGTTATTTTTTCACCCTTACCATTCAAGAACTCCAAGTAGCCGAAGCAGCGGTAGGATATCAAGGTAATCATGCCCCCTGCCGTCTCGCGTTCTCTCTCTTCCCAAGTTTCGCGGCAAAGTGTGGGCTTTTCTTTCATTCTCGGCATCATCTCCCGAACAGCTGCCAGCTCCTCTGCCCCGAGGGCGATAATGATGTCTTCTTTAGCGGTTTCCCATACCACGCGAATCTGAGCCCGCGTGGCTATAGCTGCCGCGTTTTTTAACGAGGCCAGGAACGGGTCTTCGGCTTGGCTGCGTTCTACATAGGCGTTGTACTTGGCATCCATCTCCCGTGCCTCCTGCCATTGCTGCACGCATATGCACGAGCTCAACGCCAAACTACCGATGATACCCCATACAGAAAAGCGCTTCATGCCTCCTATCATAAAAACATGATACTCATTGTCAAGAGAAAAAACAGTCAATCCCGGCTTAAGAGAACCTCCCTCGGGAGCAAAACAGCAACCGAGGGAGGCGGGTGTGAGTTTTTGTGATGAGCTCTACGCTATCAGTTCTCGGAGAGTGCAGCTTGGGCTGCCGCAAGGCGAGCGGTGGGCACGCGGTAGGGAGAGCAGGATACGTAGTTAAGGCCAATCTTGTGGCAGAAGCGTACGGAGGCAGGGTCGCCGCCGTGCTCGCCGCAAATACCCATCTTCATACCGGGGCGAGAGGAGCGGCCATAGTCGATAGCCATCTTCATGAGGCGACCAACGCCTGTTTGGTCGATAGAGGCAAAGACGTTG
>SUVM01000032.1 GCA_015062015.1 Akkermansiaceae bacterium
GGTTGACTTGACGTTGAATGTTGATAACGGGCAATCGCTGCGGGCATCTCAGGTAGAGGTGGCGCATGCCAATGCTTCTGCTTCCATTACCGGTAGCGGTGCGTATGACTTGGGCTCCGCTTTCTCCTTGGGAGAGCGCATCACCCTTGCCGATGCTTGGGAAGGCACGGTGTTGGTAACGGGGGCAAGTATAGGAGCAACGGATGTGGCGGATGCCACCGGGCTTACCACAGCTAACTCTACGTTAGAGATAGCCGGGCTTACCTTGGCAAAGGGTGGGCAGCTTACCTTGGGGGCAAACACGGTGTTGGGCGGGGCCGTGGCCTTGGCGGATAGTATCATTGCGGCGGATTCCGGCATCACCTTGTTGGCAGCTGCGCGTACAAGCGCGGCCCTGACACTGGATTTAACCGGTATGAGCGGCACCCCAACGGCAGACGGCAAATACATCTTTACCGTATTCAGCGGCGAGGCGGTGGATTTGAGCGGATTGAGCGTTGCCAACCTTTCTGCCGCCACCAAGGGTATGGCAGCCGCAGATACGGATTGGAGCTTTAATAGCGACGGCACCATCACCCTGGCGGCCATGGTGCAGTACCGTAATGACTCCGGCACCTGGGATGATAGCCTGTGGGAGAACAAAGACGGCAGCGTGCAGGCAGAGCTTAAGCCGCAGTCTACCGTTGTATTTAATGCCACAGGAACCGATACGGTAACCCTCACGGCCACACCGGCAGCGCAAATTGCGGTGCGTGATATGATGGTGCAGAGCGGTACATATAACTTTGGCGGTGTTTACGGGATGTCTGCCACGTTAAATGTAGCCGGCACGCTGAGTACGGCAGCCGGTACGGACTCCGCTTTCCATATGTCCGTTACAGCGGGTTCTTGGGAGAATGCGGGTAAGGTGACCGCTAATGATGATTTCCATGTAACGGGGGATGCGAGCGTGACGGGGGGCTCCGTTACGGCTTCGAGTTTTGGCATGAAGGTAGACGGGCATTATACCCAAACCGGCGGCGATGTGCGCACCTCGTCTCTCACCGTAGGCGGTACCACTACCATTAGCGGTGGCAGCATCGGCTCTGCCGGTTCTACCTCCTTGGCATTGAAGGGTGTTTTCATTGGCGGGGCAGCGGTTGATAACGTTGCGTTGACCAACTCCACCATTACCGGGCAGCTGGATACAACGGGGGCGTTGCAGGTAGGCGGTAAGATGACGGTGAATAAAGCCGGCTTTACCCAAGGTGTGGATTTGTGGGATGCCACCACTTATTCCGATGAGGATGGTATATCCGGTTATGCAACGGCGGCATACGAGGTGCAGCTGGTGAAAACCCCCGGCAACGTATCGGAGTTGCCGGATGGGGTAACCTGGCAGGATAACAGCGGCGTACAGGCTACTTACGATGATGCATCCGGTAAATTGATTGTAAAAGCCGCCACCGAAGGCACGCTTTATTATGTAAATGTTAATGGCGATATTATCTATGATAAAGATAAAGATAAAGCTAAATTTGATAAAGCTACCGGCATTGTGATGAATGGCGGTAAATTGCATCTGAGGACCTCATTGTCCGACCTCATAGCGGCCAACGCAGGCATAAGGGTAGAGGGTACTGAAAAGAATAATCTGTTGGGCATTCTTGCAAATGCCGTATTGAATGAAGAGGATTTGACGGTGTCTGGTACGGCCGGGGTCAAGATATCCGGCGACGGTGAGTATGTGCTGGATGCTGCCGACCTGGAATTAGGCAAGGGGGTAAGCTTAGCGCAGGATTGGAGCGGTACGGTGTCTGCCCCGGAACAGAACCTTGGCAGCACTGCGGATTTAACCGTGGGGCAACATTTGTTTAATCAGAACCAGGTTGATCCCCATAACTCTACGGTGAAGATTGCGGGGATAACGGCACGCAACCTTACGGCTTTGCCCGGCCGGCATGGCTTGATGCTGGTGGAGGGAGATATGGCACTCAGCGGGGCGGCCTCTTCCGTAAACGGAGATTTGGAAGTAACCGGTACCGCCACGTTGGCAGGTGCCGGGGCAGCCTTGAACGTGGGCGAGGATATGGATGTGCAAGCCCTGGTACTGGGTAACACGCAAGAGAAAGCCGTTTTAACGGTTACAGGCACACTCAATGCCCGGAGCATTACCTTGGCACATGCGGATTCTGCCATTACGGCCGGGGAGCTGGGGCTGCCGGTGAATTTGCTGATGACTCCGGAGGTGCTCAACAGCATCGGGGTGAAAGCATCTCAGGCACCTGTAACGATGGTGGAGCTCACGGGGGATACGGCCTCTGCTACCATGGTTTCTGTGAATGGGAAGGATATCTCCGGCGGTATTGGTGAGCCCGGCAGCAAGTATTTCTTTACCATTGCGTGGAATGCCAAGCTTTTGCAGGCGGTCGGCACGCGCAACCCGAATTATGTGGTAGAGAAATTGGAGCCGACGGATTCTAATGCTGCTGCCGGGGCAACCTTGTTGTCCGATGCCTTTGCTGCAGCGGACCCGCAGATAAATGCCCCGGATGGCGATTTGGCAGCCATTTTGAATGCGGTGGATGCCGGGCTTGTCACGAATGAGCAGGCGGCAGCCGTTGCCGGCTCTTCTACCACGGCATTGGGCATGGCCTTTGCGGGAGATGTGGAGCGCCAGCTGCGCGCCATCCGCAACCGCACCACCACCATGGGGGTTAACCCCTGCGTGGTGAATGAAGGTATGCCTTACTTCAACGCATGGATTAATGCAGAGGGGAACATGGCAGAGCTGGACCAAGACGGCAATATGCCCGGTTATACGCTGGATAGCTGGGGCGGCACCGTGGGCTTTGATGTGGATGTAAACCCCGGCCTTACCCTCGGCATGGCTGTAACCGCCATGTACGGCGATTTAACGACAGACGGCCCGGACACGCTGGAGGGCGATATGGACACCTACTACGTCTCTGCCTTTGCCCGCTATACCAAACGTGCATGGAGCCACACCTTTGTTGCCACCGTAGGCAAGATGGATACCACCTACGAGCGCACCGTGAGCCATGCCGGCGGCAGCTATATGGCAGAGGGAGACACCGACGGCACGGCCTTTGGCGTGATGTACGAGCTGGCACGCTCTTACACCTTGGATTATGAGGGCAATGTGGGCGGCCAGTTGGTGGCCAATGTGGCCTACCGCCACACTACCGTAAGCGGTTACGAGGAAACCGGGCGCGATGCCGCGCTGAAGGTGGATGACCAAACGCTCGATACCATCACCTTTGGTGTGGGTGGGCGCATGCAGGCCGTGGTGGGCGAAAACCTGTTTAACCGCACCTCCGTATTCGAGGCACGCGCCTTGGCTAAGTTTGATGTGGGGGACCGCAGCAGCGAGTCCGATGTAGCCTTCCTTGGCGGCAGCCGCAGTGCCACCGTGGAAAGCGCGGAGCTTGGGGCCTTTGGCGTAGAGCTTGGGGCCGGGCTCTCCATCCCCGTGGGTAATGTGAATGATGGTACCATCTTCTTCGACGTCTCTGCCGAGCTGCGCAGCGGTTACACCAATGTGAACGGTACGGTGGGTTATCGTATCAACTTCTAGTCCTCCCCCCACACACCATCATGTGAGCGCGCTCTGCGCGCTCACTATCATGCGCAGCTATCATGTACGGTGCGCAGCACCGTATTATCATGCTCGCCGTAGGCGAGCTATCATGCAAGCGGCGTAGCCGCGCGCTAAAAAGCCATGCAAGTTAAATACATCGTTACGATTTGCCTTGATTGTTAAGTTGTTTAGCAACACCGGAAAAAAGAGAGCCTACGGTACCAAACGCAGCCCCTATGGAGCCGGCTTTGGCTTGGGCGGCGGCGTGGCGCGTATTCCACGCATTGAGGGCACCTTGTTTGCGGATTTGGTCTGCTTTATCCAGCATGGCATTGGCCTGGAGATTAATTTCGTCTTGCAGGCGTGTGGCGAGGTCTTGCTCTCGCAGGTGGGCAGAGCCCTCCGTTGCTAAGTTGGATGCCGCGGCATCTGCGCGGGCGGCTGCCAGATGAGCCGCAGCATTTTTAGCCCCGCGTTGTTGGTTGGATACAGCGGCGTTTTCCATATGCGCGGCTTGGCGAGCCGCTAACAGCTCTTGCTCGCGGGCAATGCTGTTGAGGCTTTTACTTTGTTTATTGAGTGCGTGTGCCTGCAGGGCATCCGGCAGGGCCTTGGCAATGGTGGCGACAGTGGCTAATGTTGTGAATCCCATATGCCGGGCATTGTATGCCCGGGGCTGCTGCCCTGTAAATCCTTTTTTACCCCGTGCGCGCACTTTCCGCTTTGGTGCCGCCCTTGCCTAAAAAAACACCGTGGCGGCATGTGCCGCCACAGTGGGGTATAAAGAATCCGGCCTCTCTTCCGGTTGTTACTTCACTACGGCATAGGGCACGGCGGGCAGGCCGGCGGCGTTCACCAAATTGGGGTTCATGAAGGTGTACCAAGCGTAGCGTGCATATTTGGGCGACTTTACCTCGGCAGATTCCAGCACAACGGTTTCGCCTTCGATGCGGGCGGTGGCCGGGTGGTAGGTTTTGCCGTCGGCAGATACCTCAAAGCCCACCGGGGCGGCACCATCTGTGGTTTTGAGGCCGGCGGCGTGGGTATAATGCAGGGTGATGGTATTGCCGCGGGGCTCTGTTTTGCAAACGGCGGGGCCGGAGGCTTCTGCCTCTTTGCCGTATACTTCTGCGGCGGCCAAGGTGGCCAAGCGAGAGCCTACCTCCAGCTTGCGCGGGGGGTGCACATCGCTGTTGGTGGAGCCGAGGTCTATAGTGGTGAGCGCGTATACCTTGTTCAATTTGGTAGCGGCGCGGCGTTGCACGGTGCGGAACTCCGGCCAGTAGGCACGCAGGGCGGATTTATCATTAATACGCGGCAGTTCCACTTGCAGGAAGGGTAAATCCTTGCGGTCAAACTCTTTGCGCCACCCCGTAATTAAATCCCTCAGCAAAGCATAGTTTTGCTCCATATCCGCAATCTCGGCATCGCTTTCCCCTTGGTACCAAATCACCCCGGCTACCGGTAAATCCACCCACGGCGCTATGCCGGTCTTGAACAAGTAGCCGGGTTGGTACGGGTGGGGGGCATTCAAATCCGTACCGATGTTTTGGCGTGCACGCCCGCGTACCCAGGCAGACATGTATTTGCTGTCCAACCAACGGGCGGTTGTGCACTCGCGGTATTTCTTTTTAAGTACCGCCTGCGGCATCCATGCCATCATTTCCGACCCGCCGAGCGAGGCATGTACCACAGCTACCGGGACCCCCAGTTGTTTTTGTAATTCGCGGCCGAAGTAGTAGCCGACGGCACTCATGGTAGCGCGTGTTTGTGGGGTGTTGAGGCACCAGCCGCCTTGGTACATCTCTCCGTTTTTCAGAATGCTTTTTTCTTTGTCGTTATAAGCGCGGGCGTTGGTGTGAACTTGCGGTTGGGAGTGGTAGAAACGGAAGAGCGGGGTATCCGCCTCTTGCAAAGAGTTGCGATCCCCCGTTTGGTTGAGGCGCCACAGCATGTTGGACTGCCCGGAGGCTACCCATACCTCGCCCACCAAAACGTCTTGCAGCTCCAGCGTGTCCTTACCCTGTGTGATGGTGAGCGTTTGGCCCTCTGCATTGGCCTGCATGGGGGTCAGCACGGCACGCCACTTGCCTTTCTTTACCTCGGCCTGCACCTCTTGCCCGTTAAAGCTTACGGTGAGCTTGCCTTTACCATCGCAAGTGCCCGTAATGGGTACGGGTTGCCCTTGTTGCAGTACCATGTGGTCCGCATAAATCTTGTCCGTCTTAATCTCTGCCATGGCACCCAAAGGGACCAGACTCAGCATCGCATAAAATAATACTGTTGTCTTCATAAGCTGTATACCGGTTCGTCTCCGATGCTTAATACCCTATCATTTTTGTCGTGATTTGCAAGAAAAAAACTTACCCTCGGGCATGATTTGACAGAAAATGAGCGATGCGTGTCAAGATAGCGTAAAAATATTGACAAAGAGGCCTCTTGGCACTACAATTCTGTACCCGCAGACGGGCAGACACACGATATGTACAATACAGATTTCAGAAACCGATTGGTTACGGATTTGGCCGCACTGAAAGAGGCCGGTCTGTATAAGCAAGAGCGCTACATTGCCACACCGCAGTTCTCTGAGGTAGGGCTTAAGGATGGCAGCAAGGTTATCAACATGTGCGCTAACAACTACTTGGGCTTGGCTAACCACCCCGAGCTGGAGAAAGCTGCCAAAGAGGCTATCGACCGCTGGGGCTTCGGTATGGCCTCCGTACGCTTCATCTGCGGTACGCAAACGCTGCACCAAGAGCTTGAGGAGCGCCTGAGCAACTTCTTGGGTACGGAAGACACCATCCTGTTCGGCTCTTGCTTTGATGCCAACGGCGGTTTGTTTGAGGCTTTGCTGACGAAGGAGGATGCCATTGTGTCCGACTCCCTGAACCACGCCTCCATTATTGACGGCGTGCGCCTGTGCAAGGCTGCCCGCTACCGCTACGCTAACAACGATATGGCAGATTTGGAGGCCAAGCTGCAAGAGGCCAAGGCCAACGGTGCCCGCACCATCCTGATTTCCACGGACGGTGTGTTCTCTATGGACGGTATTGTGGCTTCTTTGGACAAAATCCACGAGCTGGCAGAGAAGTACGGCGCGCTGGTACACTTTGACGAGTCTCACGCCACGGGCGTATTGGGGGCTCGCGGTCGCGGTACGCACGAGCATTGCGGCCTCTTCGGCAAGATAGACATCACCACCGGTACCTTTGGTAAGGCTTTGGGTGGTGCTTCCGGCGGCTATGTATCCGCCCGTAAGGAGGTAATTGATATGCTGCGCCAGAAGTCTCGCCCCTACCTGTTCTCCAACAGTGTGATGCCCGCCATTGCCGCCACCACCATTAAGGTGATCGATATGCTGGAGGCCTCTACCGAGCTGACGGAAAAAGTGCAGCACAATGCCGCATACTTCCGTAAAGGGATGGAGCAGTGCGGCTTCACCTTGGCCGGTGCCGGCCACGCCATTGTACCCGTTATGTTGGGCGATGCCGCCCTCTCCCAACGTTTCAGCAACCGCTTACTGGAGTTGGGCGTGTACGCCATGGGCTTCTTCTACCCCGTGGTGCCCAAAGAGCAAGCCCGCATCCGCACCCAGCTCTCTGCCGCCCATACCGAAGAGCAGCTCGACCGCGCCATTGCCGCCTTTGCTCAAGCCGGCCGCGAGCTCGGCGTTATCAAATAAGCAGCCCCCGGCCCGCTCAACAGAGCATCTGTTTATTCTTCGCCCCTGCATCCTTACCCGAGATGCAGGGGCGAAAATGTACCGGCGCATTTTAACTCTTTTACCTGCTACAGCATTTTGAATGCTGTAGCAAGTCTAAAAGTAGGAATTTATTAAAAATAATACGCTTCTGCATTTTTACCCTGTATACAGAAAGCTGTATTCGGAGTATTTTTTGGGTTGTAAAGCATTAAAAATCAGATAAAAGCCACTCTACCAGCATTCAAAATGCTGTATATTAAGCTCGGTTTACGTGCTGCGGTATCTCAGTATCCTACTGCGCAAAGGAGCGAGTACCCCGCTACAAAAACTCAAACAATTAACAATCAATTCATAAAATGAAAAAGACACTTGTAGTTCTTTTGGCTGTGATGGGAGCAGTTCATGCTGATTCTATCACTCCGATTACGGATACAACTTCCGGCACATGGCGTTTCGACAATGAGAATACCATTTTCATAGAGAATGGGACAATCGCCACTTATAAAACGAATTGGCAGGTTGATACGGCTACCTACACCTTAACTTCTTCCTTGACCTGCAATCAAGCTCAGAAGTTGACTTTCTCTTTTGATGCTACCAATAATGGCACCGGCAATGGTATTATTACTCTTGCATTGATTGGCAGCACCAATGCTATTGTTGTAGGTCATGGTAACTATGACAAGATGTACCAATGGGATGAGCAGGGAAACTTGCTTATGAAAGTAGATGATCCTACTACCCAAGCGGACGAATCTCAGACTCCGGATGAGATTGCAGGCGGGAGTGATGTTCAAGTAGGCGTAACAACAGATGTTGCAAAAATGGGTTATGGCTTTAAGCCGACTAATCCCACAGATGATGCAACATTGGAGATACTTCCCGGTAATACGAATAACTGGGTAAATGCTATGCCTAATGGCGGTGTAACTACTACTATTTCCGGTGAAATTGCATGGGATGGTGATTCTTTTACTCTTGCATTATATTCTTCTGCTGTAGATAACGGAAAAACGCCCTTTAATTATGATCTTGGAATCACGAAACTTGACGTAAGCAAGTTGATGGTGACGCTTGAAGGTGGTGGTGCCAATAAGGGGGACACTCCCAGCGATGCTTGGGCAATGGGAACAGTCAGCAATCTCGAGATTAACGTTGTTCCTGAGCCCACCACAGCTACACTTTCTCTGCTTGCTCTTGCCGGTTTGGCTGCTCGCCGACGTCGTAAATAATAGGGAAGAAAAGTCCGGAAATCAAAATTGATTTCTGTGCCGAAGCGGCAGGGTTGCAAAAAGCACTCTGCCGCTTTACTTCCCCCCCCCCCGATGGCAGCGAAACGTCAAAAAATGTAGTGTACTATAGCTTTTTTGGTTGATTTAGGGGGCGTAGGGGTGTATGATATCGGCAGTGAAAGCAGGTTTTTGAGCCTATCCGGGCGCAAAAAGCAGTAAATTTCAACAATTTTCACAATCTACAAAACATATGAGCACTACATACAGCACGATAGATGCCAATGAGGCTGTAGCCTCCGTGGCATACCGTTGTTCGGAAGTGGCCGCTATCTACCCCATCACCCCGTCTTCGCCGATGGGTGAATCGGCAGAGACGTGGACCGCCGTAGATCGCAAGAACCTGTGGGGCACCATCCCCAGCGTGGTGGAAATGGAGAGTGAAGCCGGTGCAGCCGGTGCCGTACACGGTGCCTTGCAGACGGGGTCTCTGGCCACCACCTTTACGGCATCTCAGGGCTTGCTTTTGATGATACCCAACCTGTACAAGATAGCCGGCGAGCTGACCCCCTGTGTTCTGCACGTTGCAGCCCGTGCATTGGCGGCTCAGGGCTTGTCTATTTTCGGCGACCATAGCGATGTGATGAGCTGCCGCTCTACAGGTTTTGCCATGCTTTGCGGTGCAAGCACGCAAGAAGCACCGGATATGGCAGCCATTGCCCATGCCGCTACGCTGGAGAGCCGTGTACCCTTCATCAACTTCTTTGACGGTTTCCGTACCTCGCACGAGGTGGGTAAAATTGCCGACATTACGGACGATACCCTGCGCAGCATGATTGACCAGAAGTGGGTGGATGATTTCCGGGCCCGCGCCCTCACGCCGGATAAGCCGGTGATTCGCGGTACGGCTCAGAACCCGGACGTTTACTTCCAAGGCCGCGAAACCGTTAATAAGTATTACACCGCTGTACCCGCCATTGTTAAGGGGGCCATGAAGAAGTTTGGCGACCTGACAGGCCGTTATTACGACGTGGTAGAGTACATCGGCAGCCCGAGCGCCACGCGCGTGATTGTGATGATGGGCTCCGGTGCAGAGGCGGCTTTGGAGGCCGTAACGGCCATGGGCGAAGACGTAGGCGTGCTCAAGGTGCGTTTGTACCGCCCCTTCCCCGCAGAGGACGTGATTGCCGCATTGCCTGCCACGGTACAAAAGATTGCCGTGTTGGACCGCACCAAAGAGCCCGGCAGCCAGGGCGAGCCGCTGTTGCAGGACGTAGTGCAGGCTTTGGCAGATGCCCGGGTGGCCGGCACGTTGCCCTTTGCTATGCCCAAGGTGGTGGGTGGCCGTTATGGCTTAGGCTCTAAGGAGTTTACCCCGGCCATGGTAAAAGGCGTGTTCGATGAGTTGAGCAAGGCCGAGCCGATGACGGATTTCTCCGTTGGTATTATGGACGACGTAACCGGCAAGAGCATTGCTTACGACCCGGCGTTCTCTACCGAGGCAGATACCGTAACGCGTTGCATGTTCTATGGTTTGGGCTCCGACGGCACGGTGGGTGCCAACAAAGATGCCATTAAGATTATCGGCAAGCATACGGATTTGTATGTGCAGGGGTACTTCGAGTACGACTCCAAGAAGTCCGGCTCCTCCACGGTGTCTCACCTGCGTTTCGGCACCACGCCGATTCACAGCACCTACCTTATCACCAGTGCTAACTTTATTGCGCTGCACCAGCCCAGCCTGCTCAACCTCTTTGACTTCCTGAAGAACGCCGCCCCGGGCTGCACCTTCCTTATCAATACCTCCGTTGCCCCGGCGAAAGTGTGGGACAGCCTGCCCGCCCGCATGCAGCAGCAGATTCTTGATAAAGGCATTAAGGTATACTGCATAGACGCGTTCAAGGTTGCCAAAGCCACCGGCATGGGCGGCCGCATCAACATGATTATGCAGACCTGCTTCTTCAACCTCTCGGGCGTTATCCCCGCAGAAGAAGCCCTCGGCTACATCAAAGAGGCCATCAAGAAGACCTACGGCAAGAAGGGTGAAGAAGTGGTGGCAAAGAATATTGCCGCTGTGGATGCCTCCCTCGCTAACCTGCACGAAGTGCCGCTGGGTACGGAAATCACCGGCCATGCCATCCCCGATGCCCTTGCCGGTAACCCGCCCGACTTTGTGCGCAACGTGCTTGGTAAGATTGTCACCGGAGACGGTAACTCCGTCACCGTGGGCGAAATGCCTGCCGACGGCACTTTCCCCAGCGGTACCACCCAGTACGAGAAGCGCGACCTCGCCCTCGAAATCCCCGTGTGGACCCCCGAAAAGACCGAAACCAGCAAGGCCTGCATCCAGTGCGGTAAGTGCACCATGGTGTGCCCGCACGCCGCAATCCGTGCCAAGATGGTGGACCCCGCCGACCTGGAGGGCGCGCCGGATACCTTCAAGTGCGCCGATGCCGGCAAGATGCACAAGGATTGGGCCGGTAAGAAGTACATCATCCAAGTATCCGCTGCAGACTGCACCGGTTGTACGCTTTGCTCCAAGGTATGCCCCACGGCATCTCTTACCATGACCCCGGCAGAGGTTGCCCTGAAACCCGAGCGCGCCAACTGGGACTTCTTCGAGAAACTGCCCGACCCGGATCGCACCGTGACGGACAACTCTAAGGTGAAAGATGTGCAGATGCTGCGCCCGCTCTTTGAGTTCTCCGGCGCCTGTGCCGGTTGCGGCGAAACCCCGTACATCAAGCTGCTCAGCCAGCTTATCGGCAACCGTTTGGTTGTAGCCAACGCTACCGGCTGCTCCTCCATTTACGGCGGCAACCTGCCCACCACCCCGTGGACGCACGATGCCGACGGCCGCGGCCCCGCTTGGTGCAACAGCCTCTTCGAGGATAACGCCCAGTTCGGCCTTGGTTTCCGTGTCTCTCTGGATAAGAAGCAACAATATGCCCTCGAGCTGCTGCATGCTGCTGCCCCCGCCATTGGCGATGCCTTGGTACAAGAGCTGCTGGCAAACCCGCAAAAGACCGAGGCAGACATGGCCAACGCCCGTGCCACCGTGGCTGCCATTAAGGCTGCCTGCGGCGATAATGCGGATTTGGCTGCCCTTAAGGCGCATGCCGATTACTTGGTACGCAAGTCTGTGTGGATTCTTGGCGGCGACGGCTGGGCATACGACATTGGCTACGGCGGTTTGGACCACATCTTGGCTTCCGGCCGCAATGTGAAGGTGCTTGTGCTGGATACGGAGGTGTACTCCAACACGGGTGGCCAGTGCTCTAAGTCCACCCCGCGCGGTGCTGTGGCTAAGTTTGCCACCAAGGGTAAGGACCAGGTGAAGAAGGACCTCGGTTACATGGCCATGACCTACGGCAACATCTATGTAGGCTCCGTTGCCATGGGCTCTGACGACCAACACACCCTTACCACTCTTATGGAGGCAGAGGAATACGACGGCCCCGCCCTCGTTATCGCTTACAGCCATTGCATTAACCACGGTATTAACATGGCCCAGGGGCTGGATCGCCAGAAGGACGCCGTGGATTGCGGCCGCTGGTTGCTCTACAACTACAACCCGGACCGCATCAAGCAAGGCAAGAACCCGCTCACCATCAGAAGCAAAGCTCCCAAGAAGGATGTCCGCGAGGCACTGCTGGCAGAAAACCGTTTCCGCCTGCTTGCCAAGAACAACAAGGCAGACTTCGACAAGCTGCTGGATATGGAAGCTGCGGATATTGCCCGCCGCTGGCGCCTCTACCAAGCTCTCGCCGCCATAGACTACTCCTTGCCGAGCGAAGAAAGCTAAAGCACCCCACCCCCATACATAGCTCATTATTTCGGCCGTTGCCCCATACTTCGGGCAACGGCCTTTTTAGGGTGCAATTTGCACGGCAGAGCTCCATTTGAACACAAATTGCGCTTGCAAATGGGGGGCAAAGCGGTACAATAAGGGCAAACAACCACCGTACTTGCATGTACACCAGTTTATTTGATGTATTTTCCATTGGTATAGGCCCCTCGAGCTCTCACACCATGGGGCCCATGCGTGCAGCCGCCGCTTTTGTAGAAGATTTGAAAAAACAGGGCAAGCTGCTGCAGACCAAGAGTGTACAGGTAAGCTTGTATGGGTCTTTAGCCCTTACCGGAGAAGGGCACGGCACCCCGGGAGCCGTTGTATACGGGCTATTGGGGCTGGATGCCGAAACGCTGGATTTGGGTGTTGACTACGTTGGTAAAGTACAAAGCGAGCAGCACTTGCTGTTGGGGGGAGAGCACAGCATCGGCTTCTGTAAGGAGCAGGATATTACCATGGAATACGACATCACGCTACCCGAGCACGCTAACGGCATGCGCCTGCGGGCTTGGGGTGCAGAGCACGAGCTGCTGCACGAGGAGTTCTTTTTTTCCATTGGCGGCGGGGCGATACGGCGCCGTGCCGAGATGGGCGACACACCGCCCGCCCCGCCTACTGTGCCGTATAACTTTAACTCCTGCAATCAATTGTTAGCTATTTGCCGCGAGGAGGAAAAAAGTATTGCTCAAATTGTGATGGCGAATGAGAGCTCCTTGCGTTTTCGCGAGCTGGTGCGCCGCCGCATGCAAAACATTTGCCGCATTATGAATGCTGCCATAGACCGCGGCATTGCTACGCCCGGGGTGCTGCCCGGCACGCTCAGGCTCGCCCGCCGCGCCCCGATTATTTATAAACGGCTCGAGCAACTCTTTCACCGCAACGAGACGGATGCCCTCACCATCATCGACTGGATTAACCTCTGGGCTTTTGCCGTGGCAGAGGAAAACGCCGCAGGCGGCCGCGTGGTAACAGCCCCAACCATGGGCAGTGCGGGTATTATGCCCGCTGTGCTTCGCTATTACGAGCGCTATGGTGTTAATGCCTCCCCGTATACGCCCGAGCAGGGGCGGGAGGTCTTTTTGCTGACGGCCTCTGCCATTTGCAGTTTGTACCGAGCCAATGCCTCTATCTCGGGGGCAGAGGTAGGCTGCCAAGGCGAGGTGGGGGTAGCTTGCTCTATGGCTGCCGGTGGTTTGGCTGCTGCCATGGGGGGCACGTTAAAGCAAATCGAAAATGCCGCAGAAATTGCTATGGAGCATAACCTTGGGCTTACATGCGACCCCATTTGCGGGCTGGTGCAAGTGCCGTGTATCGAGCGCAATGCCATTGGTGCGGTTAAAGCCGTTAATGCCACGCGCTTGGCTTTGAGAGGTGATGGCTCTCACTATGTGAGTTTGGATAGTGTTATTGCCACAATGGACGAAACCGGACGCAACCTCAACGCCGGTTATAAAGAAACCGCCTTGGCCGGCTTGGCCAAAAATGCGCTCACCTGCTAGGGAATTTTGGATTTTGGATTTTTAATTTTGGATTTTTAATGTTGGATTTTTGATGTTGGGTTTTGTAGCTAAGGGTGTACGTTTGGTGTTGGCGGTGTGCAGTGTGGCAGCTCCGTTTGGGGTGGTGGCACCGGCAGTTGCAGCCAAAGTAAGCTATGACGAGGCGGTGCAGCTTTCTCCCTTGGCAAAGCAGTTGGCTAGCTACGGGGAAGACGCCGTCGGCATCCGTGCTCGCCTGCAATGCATCTTGGAGCACATGGCCCAAGAGCCGGAGTTTTATCAGGTCCGGGGGCTTACGGTGCCTAATCTTGCTCTGATTCCTATCTCCGTAGAGCGCGGGGACGGCCGCCACTTAGGCGGTGCTCAGTGGGCGGCTAATAACAGTATTGTTAAGTTCCGGATGAGCTTTTATACTGCTGCTTTGCCCGATGCTGCGGATGCCGATGGTAAGTTGGAGCGCGAAATGGTGCTTAACGATACCTTGGTGCACGAGCTGGCACACTGCTTTTTCTACTCCCGTTACCCCAAACTCGCGAAAGTGACGGAGGGAGAACCCTTGCTCATTTGCGAGGGTCATGCCATTGCCGTGGCTCAAACTTTTATTCAGCGGCATTACTTCGGCGGTGCCACCATGCCCACGGCTTTTTATGAGCAATGCTTCCTCAGCCCGCGCTATGCCCGCTTGTACAGAGGGTTCCGTGCCCGGTATACGGATGCGGCGGGGCGCATCCTTTGGTCTTTTATTGATGCGCAAGAGCTGCGCTATGCCCCCCCGGGCTACACCCTCCGTAACCGTATTCAGCAATAGCCCCCCCCATCATCATGACGCACTCGGAACAGCAAGATTTATTGGCGCATGCCATGCGGCTCATTACTCAAGATGCTCATAAACAAGAGGGTATAGAGTGCCTGTTGCGTGCTGCCGAAGCCGGCATGCCCGAAGCCATGCAATACTATGCAGAATACCTGCTTGTAGAGCAAAAAGACATACCGGCTGCCACAGCATGGTACGAAAAATGTTTCCGCAGCGGCTATGACCTCGATTTGGGCTCCATCTATCGCCACAGCACGCCGGAGTTCCGCGCCGCTATCGATGCCCGTTTTTCCGCTGCCGAGCGCAAAGCCCTGCATATTCGCCCTCAAGCCCTTTATGATGCCCTGATTCGAGTCTTTTTTGCTTTATTTTGCTGTGGTTTGGGGATGAAAATCGGCCACGCCTGTGCCTACCCTTATGCAGATTTCATTGGCATGGGGCTTGGCTTGCTTGTAGCGGTCTGTATGTGGAAGCGCGTCTCGTTTTCTGCCCTGAGCGATAAAAAATGGGGGCAATAACAGCTGCGAAATCGGCAAAATATTGGGTCTTTTTGTTCAATTTTGCGCCGGGAGTTGACAAAAGGGGGAACAATGGAGTAGAATATGCCATATTCTTTCATATGGCAATGTTGCGTACATGGTTTCGTGTTCTCATGCTATTGCTGGTGCTGCCGGTAATAGCCGTGGGCGGCGGCGTGTGCGTTTGCGATTGTCGGCACCAAGTGGTCTATGCCGGGCGGTGCGATTGTGACCATGGGCATGCAGAAGAGCCGGGGCTGCCGGTTGCCCCCGGGCAGCAGCACCGGTGTTTTCATGTAGAGAACGAGCTGCAAGCCGTATCCGGGCAAGTAGAGGTACCGGTGTTCCCCCCGGCTGCGGCCATATTGGCAGAGCCGCTCGGTTTTGATGGGGCCGCGCGTATGTTGCATAGCCAAGTTGCCGTGTCTTTAGAGCGCAGCAGGCTATGGCAGCCACCCGAAACACGGTGCCGCCCCATGTTGATTTAAAGTTTGCAGAAAAAAACGGATACGCGCAGCCGCATGGCCTGTGGGGCGGTTGCTGTTTTTTGAGATGTACAGGCAGTTTTTCAGAATTTTTGATAAGATGAAAGTAATAATGTATACAGCGGCTGTTTTGGGGTTGGGCTTAAGCAGCTGCGTCAGTTACAAAGAAGCCCCCGTAGATTTGAATGGTAATACGGCAGAGTGGCAGCAGGTGTCTGCCTCTTTGTGCCCGAAGAATAGCACGATTACTCGCGAGCAAATGTTGCGCATCGGCCTGTTGCTGAATCGAGAGCTGAACGCAGCACGCCTGAAGCACGCAAAGTCTACCGCCGTGGCAGAGTTTGCCGGGCTGTGGGAGGACCCCTCCGTCTCTTTGGAGCTGGAACGCGTGTTTGGCGAAAACATTACCAACAATGCTGTGTCTCCCGGGTTAACGCTACCGGTGACAGGCTTGCCCGCTTTGGCAGAAAAAATTGCCGAGCAGTACCAAGAGGCAGACTATTGGGAGATGCGTGCTGCCGAGCGCGCTTATATGACGGAGCTGGAGTGCATGCGCCACCGCATTATGGTGACGCACGCCAAGCTGCATGTGATGGAGCGCCGCTTGGCGGTAATGCAGCACGAGCAAGAGCGTATCGAGGCTCTGCATAAGCTGGGTGAAATTGATTTCGGCGCATTTCAGGTTGCAACCCAACGCTTTAACGATACTCGCAGAGAGCAAATGGAGCTGGAGGCGGAGCACTTAGCACAACGCAACGAGCTGATTGAGAAGTTAGGGTTGCACCCTGCCGTGGGTGCCATAGAGCTTGGCGGTAATTTGCAGCGCGGGGTGCCGCATACGGTGCCTGCGCCCGGCGAGGCGCTGTTGCTCAAGTCTCCGGCTCTGTTGTCGCGGTGTGCTGCTTACGGTGCCGGCGAAACGGAGTTGCAGGCAGAGGTGCGCCGCCAATACCCGGAGCTGGGGCTCTCTCCGCTTTATGCGAGGGATGGCGGCAATGATAAAGTATCCGTCGGAGTGTCGTTTTCCATACCGCTTTGGAACCGCAACCGAGAGGCTATTGCCCGTGCCGCCGGAGACCGCGAGTTGAAGAAGGCAGAGCTTGTTACGGAGTGGCGCAAGCTGGTGCAACAAGCCACTTTGCTGGATGCAGAGCAAAAGCTTTTGCATAAGCATTGCGCGGCAGAGTTCAGCCGCTTGGACGAGTTGGAACAGGCTGCCGAACAACAGAAAAAACTCTTTGATATGGGTGAAACCGGCATTCAGGAGCTCGCGGAATCTCGCCATGTGGCTTATGAGCGACGCTTGGCATACTTGGATTGTCTGGCTAAGCTGCTGGAAGCCCGCTGCAAACTTCAATATTTGAACCCCACCTACAACCAACAATGAAAATTTCTTACCGTATCCCCTTTTTGTGTTGTATGGCTGCTGCAGCCATGCTGAGCCGGGCAGAGGAGCATGTGCACGGCCCCGGCTGTAACCACGCCCATGCCGAGCAACCCGCAGCAGAAGAACATGTGCACGGCCCTACCTGCAACCATGACCACAGCCATGCTGCCGAGCAACCCGCAGCAGAGGAGCATGTGCACGGCCCTACCTGCAACCATGACCACAGCCATGCAGAGCCCTCCGCAGAGGAGCATGTACACGGC
>SUVM01000033.1 GCA_015062015.1 Akkermansiaceae bacterium
ACTAATGCAGCAGAAGCCCTGCTCCACCGCGACAGCACGCTGCCATTACCCGTATTGGCTGTGCAAATGAACCAAGAACAAACTGAGCGCATGCAAATGCGGCATGCCAGGCCACACACCCCCGGCAACGAACAGAATAACCGCTATGTAGCCGCAACCATTAGTGCCGGTAAAGAGGCCTTGCGCCGCCAATGTGAAGCGGCAGCACAAAACCCTCACAACCTCGCATTCCGGCTCAACCAACCCGCTTGGGTCATTTGGCCGGAAAGTGCCATGGGCATAGACCTGCTGCGCAACACTGCCGACGGCACATTGTTACAAAACAGCAACCGCTTCAACTTAAACGCGCTGGACACAGAGCACTTCTTCGGTTCGCAATTACCCCGGATGCGTGAGGAGTTGATGACACCCTTTGTACTTTTTACCGGGGTGGATGAACACAAATATGTACCGGAAGGCAACGGCAGTTTCCGCCGCAGAGGCATGTTCAACTCCATGGCCTGCATCCCCGGCGGATTCAGCAGCACTGTAACGGCCTCTAAACAGCACCTGATGCCTTTCGGAGAATACATACCCTATGCCGAGTCCTGCGAATGGATTAGCAACTCTTATGCAGAAATAACAGGTACACAGGTTGGGGACGGTATTCACCCCGGCTCCGGCAATACCCCCTTAACCGTACCTGTGCCCGGCACCAATGAGACAGTAGGCGTTATACCGGCCATTTGCTACGAAGATACCGTAGGGGCAGAACTGACCAAGTTTGTACGCCGGGGGCCGCAGGTCATCGTCAATATTTCTAATGATGCCTGGTTCCGCGAATCGGCTTGCGGAGAACAACAAGCAAGAAATGCGGCCTTCCGCTGCATCGAGCTGCGCCGCCCGATGGTGCGTGCAGCCAACAAGGGTGTTACATGTGCCATTGCACAAAACGGAGCGTTTATAGATACTTTACGCGCAGAAGACGGCTCCCCGCATACCGCAGGCTACAGCTACGCCGTATTGCCCGTGGACCGCAATGCCGGGCTTACCCTCTATGCCATTGCCGGAGATTGGGCTGTAGCTGTATGCCTGCTAATAGTTTTGCTCATATGCGGGGTCGGCCTCGGTAAACGCTACCTGCAAAAGAGCTAACACCGAGCATGCTTACTTGCGGGAGGTCTCGGGGATGTCCTCCCAACGGGTTGTATAGCATCGGGAAAGGTGCTCCTTATGCCAAGGTGTGCTGTCCCCCAGGTTAGCAAAGTGAATATTATGCCCGGATTTTTGCAGAGAATCCAGCACTTGCATCAATTTATCGGGGGCTACTTGCGGGTGGTCGAATGTGGGGTGCACGGCAGCGGCTTCTTCTAATCCGGCCAAAAGCACCCCAACTTTTTTATACTGATACCCGGGGCGGTATACATGTGTCAAGAGCTCTGTTGCACAACGGGTCAGCAACCGCGTATCGTCACTATGGCAAGACAACCGCACCCCCCGATGGGCGGAATACTGCGCCGCCTCCTCATTAAAACGAGACGTGCGGATAAAGACGTACACCTCCGATGCCATCAACCCCTCGGCTCGCAAAATACGCCCGGCCTTTTCTACAAAACGGCAGAGAGCACGGCGTAAGGTTTGCAAATCACTAAGCCCATCCTTGAGCGAGCGAGACACCATTACTTGCCCTCGCGTGGTCTTTGCGGCATCATCCAAACAGGAAACACCGCGCAACTCCAGTGCCAAACGCTCCCCGTGCACGCCAAACAATTTGCGCAACCGCTCCAGCGAGGCGGCAGCCAAACCCGCCGCTGTGCGAATACCGGCTGCATGCATGCGGGGGGCTAATTTTCTGCCCACACCCCATACATCTTCCACCGGAGTTGCCGCAAGTACCGGCTCCCACTGTGCAGGCATGCTTAAATTACACACGCCGCACAGTTCCGGGTGGTGCTTGGCGGTTTCGTTGGCCAATTTACACAGCGTGCGGGTAGGCGCAATGCCCACACTGACGGTAACCCCCGTCCAACGCCGGATTTTTTTGCGTAAGCTACGGCAAAATGGCTCCCAAGCTGCATCATCCACCACGGCAAAAGCCTCATCTACGCTATACTGTTGCACCTCGGGCAAATCTTGCTCCAAAATGCTCATAATACGCTCCGACAAATCACTATACAGGGCAAAATTAGAAGAGCAAACCACTGCATTAGCCGCCTGCAACCGCTCTTTGCACTTAAAATACGGCTCGCCCATGGCAACACCTAACGCCTTGGCCTCGGGGCTGCGAGAAATGACGCAGCCGTCATTATTCGATAAAACAACCAACGGGCGATTTCGCCAATCGGGGCGAAACACCTGCTCGCAAGAAGCAAAAAAGTTATTACAATCAAATAATAAATACATAAGCAGGCATGTTAAAAAGAGCCGGCGATTTCACTTTACAACCGCCGGCCCACCGTTTTAACAACGTTGCAAGAGTATCACAAGCCCAGCTTAGCGGTAATAATCTCCGTTACTAACTTAGGATTCGGTTTCGGATTACTGTTTTTCATCACCTGCCCTGTAAGAGCATTAACAAACTTCATATTACCCTCGCGGATGCCGGCCACAACCTTGGGATTATCGGCGATAATCTTCTCCACCAATGCTTCCAAAGCACCTACATCGGTCTTCTTGAAGCCAAGGGAAGCCGCCGCAGCCGCTGCTGTAAGCTCTTGGTTATCCCAAAGCAAAGCCAAAACATCCTTAGCCTGGTTCGTAGAGCAAATGCCCTCCTCCACCACATCGATAAGCCCTGCCAAAGTTTGCGGGGAAACCGGGCATGTTGCGATGGTGAGCTCCTTTTCTGCCAAAATAGGCGGCAAGGTGTTGATTAACCAGTTTGCAACCTTGCGCGGAGCCGTTGTAGCGGCAGCGGCGGTTTCGAAATAGGCACACAAAGCAGCATCTGCCACTAATGCATTGGCATCTGCAACCGGCAGGCTATATTGCTCCATCAGGCGCTTTTGGCGGGCATCCGGCAGCTCCGGCAGGGCTTGCTGCATTTTCTCCACATACGGTGCTGTATGCACCGGGATAAGATCCGGGCATGTATGGTAGCGGTAATCATGCGCATTTTCCTTAGTGCGCATCACGAAACTCTCGCCCAAATCATCATCCCAACGGCGTGTAGACTGTACTTGCGCTATCCCCATGTCCAGCTCCTCCGCCTGTCGTGCAATTTCGTAAATAAGTGCACGGCGGGCAGCGGACATAGAGTTGAGGTTCTTCATCTCGATTTTGGCGCCGAGCTCCTTTTGGCCTTTGGGGCGCAGGGATACGTTCACATCGCAACGCATTTGCCCTTTTTCCATATCGGCATCGGAGATGCCGCCGCAAATCAGGATTTGCTGCAAACTCTTGAGGTAGGCATAGGTTTCCTCCGGGCTGGTAAGGTCCGGGGCAGACACAATCTCCATCAACGGAGTACCGCCGCGATTATAGTCCACCAACGAATAAGAACCGAAGTGAGTCAACTTAGCCGCATCTTCCTCCAAATGAATATGGTCCAGCTTCACGGTACGCACAACGGCACCGTCTGCCTTTTTCTTACAATCCGGGGGGAAAGCCCAAGAATACAGCGGCACCTCACCGCCGATGCAAAGCGGCAAATCCAGCTGGCTTGTCTGGTAGTTTTTGGGCATATCGGCATAGAAATAATTTTTGCGGTCCCACTTGGATACGGGCGGCATGCTGCAACCAAGCATCAGGCCGGTAAGCACAGTACGCTCTATGGCATACTCATTAAGCACAGGCATGGCACCGGGCATGCCCAAACATGTGGGGCATACATTGGTATTGGGTTCATAACCAAACCCCGCCTTACAAGAGCAAAACATCTTGGTTTGCGTCTTAATCTGGCAGTGAACCTCCAGGCCGATTGTCACCAAATAATCTGATATGGGCATTGTTTATTTATGGTTTATTTTGAAGTGGTTGCATTCTCGCTTAGTGCTTCGTCCAAGTCTGTATGGAACGAGTCGTCAAATACTTCTTCAATAAAATGACTATGCGTTACACATAAGCTCAAAAACATGTTCTCCAGCGCAAGGGAAAAGGAATCAAAGTCTTTGCCGTGGTACCCCGGCAGTGCGGCAATGCGCACAATCTCTGTGCGTATTCCCCACAATACCGGCTCAATCGGGCTATAAGCACGGCGCACCTTAGAGCGAGACGCTTGAGAGAATTTGCGATCGGCCAATGCCTTGGCAGGGGCCAGCGCATTGAGATGGTCTGTCAATGAATGCAGGCGTTTTGCCGCATCGAGAGAGGTAGCAGCATCCTGCACCATGCGTAAGGCCTCCAAAATAGCACGGTCGTGCTCTAATAATCGGGTAAACCGGAGCAATTCTCCCCGCATCTCTGCCTCTGTCATTACAGGCAATGGGTCTGCCAACATCACCAAGCAATCTTCCGCAAACATGCCCACCTCCACCGCATAGATAAATTCTTTCTTCAGCGCAGAAGAAGCATAGCAACGCAACTCGCAGATGCTCTCAAACTCCAGCGTCAGCTCATCCAAAGACTCTGCCAATTTATCATGCAGCTCGGTGATAATCTCCAAATCCTGCCCGCCCTCGCAATACAATTTTTCCGAGACCTGTTGTGCTTTGTCCATCAGGCACCTGAACTCCGGAGCCGCCGCATCGGCGGATTTTTTATCGGAAACGCCGGATAAAACAATCCACATATCATTGCAAACAGTCAACAACTCGTGGGCGGTGCGATGTTGGGCAGCAACCCGCTCTTCTGCAACGGCTGCAGCCCCCGCAACCGTATGACCACATACGGGCAGCATGCATAAAGAGACTGTTGCGAAAAGAGACCGGCTCATGGATGGAACGGCAGTATAGCACATTAAGCCGTCATTTTCAAGCCGCTATTCTTTCAATCTCCAAAAAAATTAGGTGTGTTACCCCTAAAACAGACACTTTTTATCCTTGCGTAAAGGGGCCAGATAGAGTAGGATATGCCCGCAATTTTCGTTTCATCTATGGATTTCAGAACATATCTTCGTCACCACCCCGACAAAAATGGTTATTTTGGTCGCTTCGGTGGTGCTTATCTTCCTGCCGAGTTAGAACCCGCCTTCAAAGAAATTACGGATGCGTACAACAGTATTTGCCACTCGGCTCAATTCATCAACGAATTACGCCGAATCCGCAAACAATTTCAAGGGCGCCCCACCCCGGTTTATCATTGTGAACGCCTCTCCCGACTTAACGGTGGGGCTCAAATCTACATTAAGAGAGAAGACCTGAACCACACCGGGGCCCACAAACTCAACCACTGCATGGGCGAAGGCCTGCTGGCCAAGTTTATGGGCAAAAAGAAGATTATTGCAGAGACCGGAGCCGGCCAGCACGGCGTTGCCTTAGCAACGGCCGCCGCCTACTTTGGGCTGGAATGCGAAATCCATATGGGTGAAGTAGACATCGCCAAACAAGCCCCCAACGTCACTCGCATGAAAATGCTCGGGGCCAACGTTGTATGCGTCACCCACGGGCTTAAAACGCTGAAAGAGGCGGTAGACAGCGCGTTCGAAGCCTACCAGCGAGACTACAAAACGGCCATATACTGCATTGGTTCCGTGCTGGGGCCGCACCCCTTCCCCATGATGGTGAGAGATTTTCAAATGGTCGTGGGGCACGAGGCGCGTGAGCAATTCATTGAGATGACCGGCATCATGCCCGACATCGTTTGCGCCTGCGTTGGCGGAGGCTCCAATGCCATGGGCATGTTCCCCGCCTTCTTGGACGACCCGGTGGACATTTACGGCGTAGAGCCCTTAGGCAAAGGCGCGCAGCTTGGCAACCACGCTGCCTCCATGGCCTATGGAGAGGAAGGCATTATGCACGGCTTCAACAGCATTATGCTCAAAGATGCCAACGGCGACCCCGCCCCGGTTTACTCCATTGCCAGCGGCCTGGATTACCCCTCTGTGGGCCCGGAGCACGCCTACCTGCGAGACATCGGACGCGTAAAATACGAATCCGTGTCGGACGAAGAAGCAGTGGACGCATTCTTCAAACTGTCGCGCTACGAGGGAATTATCCCCGCGCTGGAGAGCTCTCACGCCATCGCCTTTGCCATGCGTAAAGCCCGCGAAATGGGCACAGGAGCCATCTTAGCCAACTGCTCCGGCAGAGGTGATAAAGACGTAGACTATATTGCAGAACACTACGGCTACGGCGAACAATTTAAGTTCTGATAGCACAACATCATCCATTCTTCAACAAAATCTCCCGCAGGTGTTTATCGAAAAGCCCTGCGGGAGAATTCTGTTAAGGAGACAAAAAAGGCGCGGAGAAGCCCGTCAGAAAAACTCCGGCGGGGGTGCGGTTTGCTCCAACCACACATTAAGAATTTCCACAGCTGCTGCTTGGTCAATAATCGGCTTAAAATCCTTGGCTTTTTTACCGGCTGCATGCAACTTGGCCTGTGCATCCACCGTGGTGCGGTATTCATCCACATACACCAAGGGAAGCTCCGGGAAACGCGCCTGCAATTTATTACCGAATGCGCGCACATATTCGCAGGCAGAGCCCTCTGTACCATCCATACGCAGGGGCAATCCCAGCACCAGTGTGCGAATACCGCGTTGCTGCACCAACTCTGCAATACGTTGTAAGGGCTCGGTTTTGGCCAAGTGAATACTCTCCACCGGATGAGCCAAAATACCGCAAGCATCGGTAGCAGCAATACCAATGCGTGCCTTACCCATATCTATACCAAGCGCGGGGTGCATCGCTACGGGAAATCCTTACACGAGGTGTTGCGGCAAATCTGCCACAATATTCTTGATTTGGTCCGCGCAATCGCGGCGCGTCACCAACAAAGCATCACCGGCATCCACCACTATCAAATCATCCACGCCCACCAAAGCAACATGTTTACCCCGGGCGCAGAACACAATGTTACCCGCAGCGTTTTGCACATTAAGCGGCATATTGGAAGCATTGCCGACGGCATCCTGCTGTAAATACTTGCCTACGGATATCCAAGAGCCCACATCATCCCAATCGAACGATGCTTCGAAGTTCAGCACCCTATCCGCCTTTTCCATCAACGCAAAATCTATACTGATAGGCGTTAACTTCGGGAACTCCTCTGCAATAAAAGCAGCCGCATCTTCCGCAGATGTAAAACGGTCTATAAAGCAAGCCAACTCCGGTGTATGCTTGGCCAACTGCTCTCTCACATGGGCTACATTCCATATAAACATGCCGGCATTCCATGTAAAATTGCCGGCGGCCAAATATTGTGCAGCCGTGGCCGCATCCGGTTTTTCGCGGAATCGGGCCACCTCATAGCAATCGTGCCGAAGCAGTGTATGCTCCAGCCTGCCGGCACGCTCAATATAGCCATAGCTCGGGCAAGCCCAAGTGGGGCGTATACCTATTGTCATCAAAGCTTTCTCCGTAGAGGCTAAATTGAGCGCATCCTCTGCCAACGAGCGGAAGGCCCCGTCATCCAGAATCAGAGAATCGCTGGGAATCACAATCATATTAGCAGATGGATCCTGCGCAGCAATAAGCGCCACCCCCAACGACACTGCAGGGGCCGTATCGCGGCGCGCGGGCTCGGCTACAATATTAGCCGGCGGCAGCTCCGGCACTTGGCGGCGCACCTCTGCCTCCTGCAAAGCGTTTGTCAAAATAAAAATGTTGGATGCCGGCACAAGCCCATCCAAACGCTCCACGGCCTGCCGCAGCATAGTACCCTTGCCGAACAAATCCAATAACTGTTTGGGCTTTGCATTGCGAGAAAGCGGCCAAAACCTTGTGCCGCTACCACCTGCTAATATAAGTGCATAATTTGCCATTGCACAGCCAGTATACTGCCATCTACCCTTGCGGTCAAGCGAGAACTTCTGCAAGATTTCTTCTTTCTTTACGCCAAACCTCATTAACTGTAACAATGCCGCAAGAATCGCGTCTGTGCGCGTAATTCCTGCTTGCATGCAGGCAGATTGTATGCTAAACTACACGCCGAAATATGGCAGGAGAGTACACTGAGGAAAACATTAAATCACTAACGTGGCAAGAGCATATTCGCGCGCGTGCGGGTATGTACATCGGCAAACTGGGAGACGGCAGCATGGCAGATGACGGCCCCTATGTGCTGCTCAAAGAAGTCATAGACAACTCCATCGACGAGTTCGTGATGGGAGCCGGCAAAAAAATCATTATACGCATTGCGCCGGACGGTATGTGCGAGGTGCGAGACTTCGGGCGCGGCATCCCCCTGGGCAAACTCTTTGACTGCGCGGCACAAATCAACACAGGCGGCAAATACGACAACGAGGCATTCCAAAAATCCGTAGGCCTTAATGGTGTGGGCCTTAAGGCCGTCAATGCCCTTTCCTCATATTTCTGCATTCAGTCATTCCGAGAAGGGCAAACACGCCGCATTACCTTTGCCGCAGGCGAGATGACGGACGGCTCCGACATACAGGAAGCTACAGACGAGCCGGATGGTACCAAAGTAACCTACATGATAGACCGCACGCTCTTTGCGGAAAATGCAGCGTACAACACAGAGTACGTCACACGCATGTGCCGTTACTACACCTATCTCAATGCGGGGCTTTCCATCAACCTCAACGGCAAAAACCTTGTATCGCGCAACGGCTTGCTCGATTTGCTGAAAGAAGAAATGGGCACGGAGTCTCTTTACCCGCCCATTCAACTTAAGGGGGACGACATCGAAATCGTCTTTACGCACACCGACCAATACGGGGAAGAATACTACTCTTTTGCCAACGGTCAACACACCACGATGGGCGGATTCCACCAAAGCGCTTTCCGCGAGGCCATCGTTAAAACCCTCCAGAATTTTTACAAAAAGAACTACGACCCGGCGGACATCCGCTCCGGCATTGTCGCGGCGGTCAGTCTCCGCGTGATTGAACCGGTTTTCGAGTCCCAAACCAAAACAAAACTGGGCAGCAACACCATGGGGCCGGGCAAAGAAACCATCCGCACTTTTGTGAGCAACTTTGTTGCCAAAGAGTTGGATAACTACCTGCACCGCAACCCCGACATTGCCGAGGCCCTGGAGGACAAAATTAAAGAAAGCGAAAAAACACGCAAAAAGGTAGCAGATGTTCAGGGAAAAGTAGCCAAGGAGCGCGCCAAAAAGGCGAGGGTGCACAACAAGAAACTGCGGGATTGCCGTGTGCACTACGACACCAAGCACAAGAGAGCCAAAGAAACCATGCTCTTTATTACAGAGGGCGACTCGGCCTCCGGCTCCATCACCACGGCACGAGATGCCGAAACCCAAGCCGTTTTCTCCCTGCGAGGCAAACCCGCCAACAGCTTCGGCATGAACAAAAATGCCATTCTCGAAACCAATGAGGAGCTGGATTTTCTGCACTTAGCCCTTAACATAGACCGCAGCATCGAAGAGCTGCGGTACAACAAAATCGTTATCGCAACAGATGCAGATGTAGACGGTATGCACATTCGCTTGTTGTTGCTCACCTTCTTCATACAATACTTCCCGGAGCTGATACAGGAGGGGCACCTCTACATTTTGCAAACGCCCTTATTCCGTGTACGCAACAAACAGAAAACCATTTATTGCTACACGGAAAACGAGAGAGACAAAGCCGTAAAAGCCCTGGGCAAAAACCCGGAGATTACCCGATTTAAGGGACTGGGAGAAATCTCTCCCCAAGAGTTCAAAGGATTTATCGGCGAGGACATACGGCTGGAATCCGTTTCTCTGGAAAACGCTAAACGCCTGCGAGACCTGCTGCGTTTCTACATGGGCGAAAACACCGTAGACCGCCGCCAATACATCATGGACAACCTCCGCATCGAAGAAGACCCTGCATAACCCCTTTATCCCCCCCCCTCCCTAATCTTACAACCATTATGAAAACACTCATCATCGCACGCCACGGCAACACCTCCCCTAAAGGCGAAACGCCCACACGAGTCGGCTCACGCACAGACCTCCCGCTTGTCGAAGAAGAACGCGGACGCGGTATCGGCAAATACTTAGCCAAGCTCGGCCTGGTGCCCACGCGCATTCTGGCAGCCCCGCTGCAACGCACCATGAGCACCGCAGCCTTGGCTGCCGAAGAGCTGGGCAACCCCTGCCCGGTGATACCCGATGCCCGCTTTATTGAAGTGGACTACGGCCCGGACGAAAACCACAGCGAGGAAGAAACAAAAGCCCGCCTCGGTGCAGACATTGCGCGCGCCAACGGTACAGACCCCGCCACGCTCTCCGCCGAAGAGCTCGACAAACTCGGCGAAGAAGCCATCGAGCAATGGAACGCCCAAGCCATTGTGCCCCCGGGTTGGAAAGTGGATGTAGAGAGCATCATCCGCAATTGGAACGAGCTGACAGCCGAAATAGCCGACGGCGAAACCCTGCTTTGCGTTTCCTCTAACGGTACCATCCGCTTTGCCCCCTACATTACCGGAGATTACACCGCATTTTGCGCCGAGCACGACATTAAAGTAGCCACCGGCGGCGTCTGCATCTTTACCTCTGCCGACGGCAACACCTGGACCTGCCAAGAATGGGGCGTTAAAGCCTTCAAAAAAATCTGATTCCTTGCACCTACCCCCCCCAAAAAAAAACACACATTATGAAAGCAATTAAATCTACAGCATCCGGTTGGATTAAAGAATTTAAAGAGTTTGCCCTTAAAGGCAATGTGGTCGATATGGCAATCGGTGTCATCATCGGCGGCGCATTCGGCAAAATTGTCACCTCTTTGGTTAACGACATCATCATGCCCTCTATCGTGCTGATGTTCGGAGACGCAAAAACTCTGGCAGAGCTTAGCTACAACGGCATCAAATACGGCAATTTCCTGCAAACGGTGGTAGATTTCCTCATCGTTGCCCTTTCCATCTTTGTGGCCGTGCGCATTATCTGCAAACTCCGCTTCAAAAAGAAGCAGGAAGAAACCAAGCCTGCGGAAGCCCCTGCACCGCCCCCTACGCCCGAGGATATCTTGCTGCTGCGAGAAATTCGTGACGCGCTTAAAAACAAGTGAATAAAAAACAACTCATCGCACGCGTGCAACGCTACATGGGGCCGGGGGCCACGCGCTCCTCGGCCACGGCTGCGGTAAATGCCGTGTTGTCCTCCATCGCTCACGCGGCAGATGCCCCACAAGGCATCCGCATCTCGGGCTTCGGCACTTTCGCCGTCAAACTCAAATCCTCGGAAACGAAAACCACACGCCGCCTCATCTTCCGCCCGGCCCGCAGCCAAACTTCTATCAAAATTAGTAACACAAAACCGGCCAATAAAGGCTGAACCATAACATCTCCGGCAGATATAAAAATCCCAAGCCCGCCCATTTGACACAACATCAAATGGGCGGGCTTTGTATTAGGGGGCGGAAGAGAGAGGCGCAATGTGCTCAACCTTCGTTCGGCACAACGTCCGCTTGTGCGGGGGTGTCTGCAACAGGTGTTATTACAGCGGGTGTTGCAGGAATAATGATAACAAACAAGGGCGTATAGGGGGCCTCCTGAGAGCCCTCATATTTGGCAACAACGCCATCGCGAATCAGGTAAAGCGGCTCGTCGCCGGGGCGGGTACGCACCGCTTTGCCGGAGGCATCTATAAAGCCGGCATAACAACATTCCGAATCCGTAATAGGAAGAATAGCCTTCAAAATCTCCGCCTTATAATCATGCTCTTTAATGCTGTCAAAGAAATTGACATATGCGGTTTCATCCTGAAGCTTATGAGACAAGAGCCAACAACCATTAACCTTTTGGTTAACATCCTTCAGTTTCCAAAAAGCAGCAAGGTCGGACTTAAGCGACGGAGACAACCACACGCCGGAGGCAAAAGCATTTTCTTTATCCATCTCTTCTATCATTCTGGCCGTTTGGCGGAAGAGAAAGGCACGAGCATAAACAGGGCAAGCGGAATCCTCGAAACGCGCCACATTCATCAACAGCTCTACAGGAGTAACGGTGCCGGCGTTAACCTGCTTATAGGTAAAGCCCATCGTCTCCCGGCAATCTGCTAAGCGCACGGGTGTAATCGTTTGATTAGCAGCCGGGGATACCGGTTTTCTGTCCTTATTCCATTTTAAGGTATACTGTTGCACAGCGGGGGTGCCTTTTTTGCCTTTTACCTCCATACCGGTATGCACCCATTTACCGCCGCCAATGGTCCGCACCAGGCCTTTACGCCAATAGTTTCTCGGGTCTTTGGTGAGGTCGTCCACCAATTCCTGGTGTTTTTTGCTTTTCTTTACAATATCGTACAAGGGTTTTCCTTCAAAATAAACACCGCGCAACAATTGGAGCTGAGCCAACACATCCTCGGTGTTGGCGGGCAGCTGTGTAGATGCGGCAAACTCGTTGAGCTTAAAGGTGCGCATGGCCAGATTTTCTTTACCTATAAGGGCTGCCACAGCATCTGCCGACATGGCACCGGGCACGCGGTCATAGCAATCTCCGCAGGCACGAATCGCATCTGCATGTTCTTGCAAGGATTTAACAGTCATGAGTTTTTGCGGCAGGTCTGTGAAGAGGCGGAAACGGCGTGCGTAATCCTGCAAATCGGTACGCAAGGCGGCATCCAGCTTCATGGTTGCAGTGTGCTCATCAAAAAGTTTCATCACCTCTTCGGCTTTATCGGGCGTTTCGGCCGCAGCGCTCATACGCTTCAATTCTGCACAATAAGCCAAGCGCATAGCGTTCATCACCTCCTCGTCCTCGGCATCGGTAAACTTCAGGACCTTGCGGCAGGCTTGGTACTCTGCCCCCAACTGTTGCAACTGCTCTAAGGAGAGCTGAGCGGGCGGAGAGGTAAAACGGGATAATACGGTGGGGCGCACCGTCTCCATACTGTTGCTGTAACTTTGAATAAGGGCTGTAAGCTCGTCGGAGCATGTGCGGTTGAATTGAGAATCCAATTGCTCGCCCAAACTGCGGGCTTTATCCACCACTATCAGGCCGGCCGTCATTTGCTCCGGGGTAACGGAGGGGTCGTTAAGCTTCTCTACAGCGGCTTTAAGCTCCGGGGCTAAAGCCTCTGCCTCGGCGCATATGCGGGCGTATTCTGCAAGCCATGCGTTGCTTGCCACCAACTCCTCCGCATAAGAGGCAGAGAGCATTTCTCTTACACCGCGCAGGGGTTCCAACCCCTCTGTATATTCCTGCACCAGCGTCAGGTTACGCGCGGCACGCGCGCGGCTCAAGGTATCTTTACGATTTTGCGCACTGGTATATGCGTAAACAATCGTAACGATAACGCAAATAACCAACGCAACGGATAAAACCGTAACAGAGCGAATCAACGCTTTGCGGCGTATTTGTGCAAAGATGACGGAGCGAACATATTTAATCTTGGCGTCGATTTTCTTCAAAAAATCCTCCGTTTCGGGCAGCTCTCGCAGCTCGGATGTCATTTCGTAGCAACGCAGCAAATCGTCGCGGCAAATCTTCAAATCCTCCTTTTTATCCACTCGAGCCTCAAGTTCTTCAAAGAACTGCACTTGACCGGCAAAGCGTTCTTTGAGTTCTTCTATATGGCAATGGCGTTTCCAGTCCGCATGCACGCGGTCCACAGCCGCTTTTTGCTCCGGGGTGAACTGTAATTTTTTGGCCACAACAAACTTCTCAATGCTGATGGCCATGGCTTCGCGGTCTTTGATATTGACGGTATCACGCATTTTGCTCATGCCGGATACCAACATGGCCGTCCAGTATTTACGCTCTGCCTCGTCCACGCGGTCGGCTGCCGTGCGGTAGCCCGGCAACTGCGCCAGCTGAGATTCATCGGCCATCATCCGCAGACGAGATACCAATTGAGCAATTTGGCTCAGATTACCGGAAGACAAAGCCTGCGGAAGCTCCCCGGCCACCGTCTTATAAATGCGTTGGCCAATGGTACGAGTAAGCGAGACGGCAACTTGGTCTTTAGGCGTTTCTTTAAGCAATTGAAGCAGCACATGAAACGCATCCACCTCTTGCCCGCGGTCCAAAAAACTCTGAATGCGGTTGTACAAAACACGGGCATACGGAGTAGCGTACTCCGGAACCTCGATGAAAAGAGAATCATTCGCAGTAGAGGCTTGATTAGCAGTTGTTTGAGATGGCGTTGTCATATAATCTGCTTTGTGAGGTATGAACGGTAAAAAGCGTATGGGCACATGCTATCAAAAATCCGGCGAGGATGCAAACGTTAAATCTGTATGCATGACTAAAGATTGCTCGCCCCATGCACCAGCAACACGCCTCTTTGCTGCATATTAAAGCAAACCAATATCGAAGGGGTGGACAGTTTCTTGTTTAGCCCGGGCAACAACAGAACGCCACCGGATAACACCGCATCAAGAAAATAAGCTTGCAAATCCGGGCATAGAATGCTACCCTGAACGCGCCGCGCTTAGCAAAACAACACGCGGCAAGCTCTTTACACGCTACACCAACCACAGCAATGCCGAGTGTACTAATCAAAACATATGGATGCCAGATGAATGAGCGAGACACGGAACAAGTGCTCAGCATGTTTCTGGCCGGGGGCTACGACATCACCCAAGATGAGGAAAAGGCAGATGTAATCCTCATCAACACATGCTCCGTGCGCGAAAAAGCGGAGCTGAAGGCCTTGGGCAAAATGGGGCTTCTCTGCGCACGCCCCACTGCCAAGCCTTGGGTTGTATACGGTTTTATGGGGTGCATGAGCCAAAGCCGCAGTAACTCCCTCTTCCGAGATATCGCACGCTTAGACATTGTAACCGGTACCCACCAATACCACAACGTCTACAAGCTTTGCAACAGATTACTGCGTAACAGACTTGCCCAAAACATACAAGAACCCATACGCAAAGGGGCGCATATCTGCGCCGTAGGACACGAGGATGGGTTTCAAAACGAAATCAAAGACCACTTACCGCCCGCCGGCAACTGCACGGCCTTTGTCTCCATCATGCAAGGCTGCGACATGCGCTGCTCGTATTGCATTGTACCCAGCACACGAGGGGAGGAATGCAGCCGCCCCCAAGCAGATATTCTACGCGAAGCGAAGGAGCTGGTGGCTCGAGGCGTGAAAGAAATCACACTGCTCGGCCAAATTGTGAACCGCTATGGGAGAGACGAACCGATTGTCAACGGCAGAGGAGCCTTTGTGCGTTTGCTGGAAGCCCTGCACGAAATCGACGGATTAGAGCGCATACGCTTCACTTCACCGCATCCCATCGGGTTTCGGCAGGATTTGGTGAATGCCTATACCTATTTACCGAAGCTGTGCAGCCACATCCACTTCCCGATGCAAAGCGGCAGTGACCGCATTCTGAAACTGATGCTGCGCCCGTATAAAAACGAAAAATACCTTAAGCTTTGCGAGGATATGCGCGAAGCGCGCCCGGATTTGGCCATTACCACAGATATTATTGTGGGTTTTCCCGGCGAAACGCACGAGGATTACCTGCAAACCAAAGCTGCCGTAGAGCGTATACAGTTCGACAACGCCTTCATCTTCCAATACTCACCGCGCAAAGACACCCCTGCCGCAGCCATGGCAGAGCAAATTTGCCTGCGTGTAAAAGAGGAACGCAACCACGACCTGCTGGAGTGTGTTAACCGCATTGCCATTGCAAAAAATAATGCACTGGTAGGCACCCTGCAAACCATACTGGTGGAAGGTCCCAGCAAAAACAACCCTGCACGCCTGCAAGGCCGCACCTCTCAAAACAAACCCGTCATTATCGACGGCGGCAGTGCCCAAGTAGGCACCATTGTACCGGTGCGCATTACAGAGTGCACCGGCTTCACCCTTTACGCTAACGTACAACAATGAAACTCACCCATATTTTAACTACAGCAACCATGATGCTCTGCCCGGCATTAGCCGCTTGGCAACCCGAAGAAGTACCGGAGGATATCCGCAAAAACTATTTGGAATCCAACATGGTTATGTCGGAAGACCCCTGCGATTGGAGAGAAACCGTACGAGCCATTTTTGCCCCGGCGGTAGCACACTGTAACAGCCCGCGAGAGGCTGTGCTTTACATTGCAGAGAACATGACGAAGCTCACAGGTGCCTACTACACCATAGAGCGACGCCGTGCCGATATGAATGCGCTGGAGGCTCTGGCAGAGAAAAAGATTTCCTGCTCCGGGCAAACGATACTGATGGTATGTGCCTACCGCTCCATCGGCATACCGGCGCGCGCCGTCGGCATCCCGACGTGGAACCACATTCGCGGCAACCACTCTTGGCCGGAGGTGTATTTCGACGGAGAGTGGCACATGATAGAGTTCAACGAGAAAGACTTTAACACCGGCTGGGTGATGGAGAACATCGGCATGTTGGATCCGAAACACCCCATGCAAAAAATCTTAGCCGTGCACCCCGGCGGCAGCTATTGTTTCCCGGTGTACCGAGAGCACCCCATACCCGCCATCGACGTAACAGAGCGCTACCGCAAACTTTCTGCAGATTGGTATGCCAAATACGGTCCGCCCGCAGACCAACAACGCCTGATGGTAGACGTAGTACCGCGCCCCGAAGTTGCACCGAACATCGAACTGCTGGATGCTAACGGCAAAGTGCTCGGTAAGCGTCCGCTGCCCGTTAAGACGGACGATGTGCGAGAGTTTGCCACCTTCTCCATGCCCAGAGAAGGCAAGCATTACCTGCGCATCGAAGGCAGCACCCAACAGCTCGAAATCCCCACAACGCCCGATGCCGTGCAAGTGCTGCATCTGCAAATGAACAGCAAGCCGTAAACTTGCGTTCTGTCAGCTTAAAGCCCCCGCAATGCCCTTGCACTGCGGGGGCTTTTGGTCATATGGAAAAACAAATCAGAACCGGCTAAAGCGGCGGATGCGTTCTCGCCAGGCCTCCACCATAGGATGCGCCATAAAGCGCCCCATAGCGGTTACAGGAATCGGCTCTCGAGGCACACACACGTTAAGCATTTGCGGCAAGCGCGCGATGCGGGCAACCTCTCCCGGCATAATTGTGCCCACATAG